>JAZQND010000098.1:0-3977 GCA_045627145.1 Ruminococcus sp.
TAATGACATTAGCCTTCGATGGCTTTTCTTGCATCTACTGTACCTATCTGCTTTTTCTTACTCAAAACGGGTTTTTAGAGGTGCCCTTATGTCATTCTTGTCTACTTTGGAATAAAATCCAAAGTGTGATTATCGTAACCACAGTTACGAATAAAGGCAGGGTACAGAGTCAAAAATCTCAGCTCTTTTATCAGTTCATAAAAAAGCAGTTATGATGTTCCGCAAGAACAAAATAACTGCTTTTTTATAGATTGGCAATATGATAATTTGAATTTCACATCTGATGCTTTAGAAAATCCTTGGCAGAATTAATGATTTCAACAGGCAGAGCATCGTTTCCGATAATTTCATTCAGTATCGAAATATACTCGCTATGCATTTCTTTTGGCAGGCTGTTGAATTCACGGTTTAGCATCCACAGGGTATGCATTGTCGGCTGTCTTTTTACCGATTCGATAAGTTCCTTTTTATAAACGGAATTATCGCTCTGTTACAGCAAGTATACCAGTTCACCGGGCATTCCCCAGTCAGCAAGCGGATATTTCTCCATAAGCAATAAAATCGGTCTGATATATTGTTCAATCGGCGGATGTTCTTCAAGCTCTGCTGCAATGTTTTCTTCTGCTTCTTCGAGATAATCAGAGCCAATGTGCTTTTCAAGTTCATTAAGGGCATCTCTAAAAACCCCTTCTGAGAAATAACAGCTATGCACATCATCTGTTGCGTCAGACCCTCTCGTAGTGCGAAAGCACGCCTTCGAGGGCTTTCCTTGCATCTACTGCACCTATCTGTTTTTTCTTACTCAAAACGGGTTTTAGAGGTGCCCATAAGTTATCGCTCTCATCCAGACATCAAAAACATTTGTATCTTTGAAAAGTTCAAATGTCTCTGATATAGATTTTTCGTCAGGAATAAGAGATATATAAGTGCAGTATCCTATATATTTGTAAAGATTTTCGCCATTTTTAATACTATTTCCATATCACCGCCTGCAACCTCTATCTCCTCATCGTCAATTGAAGAAGTTATATTCTGTCTGTGGGAGAGGTGTCAGCGAAGCTGACAGAGAGTCTGACCGACAGACCGGTATGTCTGCGGTTTTCTTCCTTGCCTTTCTCCTTCATTACTTCGCACTAATTATTCACGATTTAATTGGTGGAGCAATACATATCGCCTGTCGGGGATTAATTTCGATGGGCGTATTTTTTTTGCAAAAACGTATTGACATATTTGAATTTGTATGTTATAATATAGAAAATCTTCAATATGAGGAGGCGATGTGAGTGACAAATAAACAGATTACTGTTATCTTCAAGGCACTTTGTGATGAGAACAGAGTGCAGATATTCAGGATTTTACAAGGCGGAGAACTTTGTGCCTGTCATCTTCTTGAGGAGCTGCATCTGAGTCAGCCTACACTTTCTCATCACATGAAGGTACTATGCGACAGCGGTCTTGTGGTTGGCAGAAAAGATGGCAAGTGGATGCACTACTCCATTTCAGCAGAGGGTGCAAAAGTTGCTTTGGACTGTCTGAAAGAGATCACGGCAGTAAACGAAAATGGTTGTAAATGCTGCAATAGTCAATAAAATCAAGCCGTATTTCTATACGGCTTATGACAGCAGCAACATATAGATATATCTAAATCTAACTATAGGAGGAAATGAAAATGAATAAGGTTAAGAAAGCGGTACAGTATTATGAGAAAGGATATATGTGTTCACAGGCGGTATTCGCTGCATTTGCTGAAGGATTCGGTATCACAGAAAAACAAGCACTTCAAATTGGTGCTTGTTTCGGCGGAGGTATGTGCAAGGGCGAAGTTTGCGGAGCCTGCACCGGAGCATTAATGGTTCTCGGTATGAAGTACGGACAGTTTGATCTCCTTGATACAGCAAGTCGTGCAAAGGGCGGAGCAATGGCATCGAAATTCCTTGATGAATTTGAGAAACGGAAGGGTTCGTATGTTTGTCGTAACCTCCTCGGCTGTGACCTCAGAACAGAGGAAGGCAAGAATCATGCAAGGTGTAATAATTTGTTTGGTACACTATGTCCTGAAATGGTAAGGACTGCGGCAGAGATTCTGACAGAGATTCTTGAAGAAGGTGACTGAGTTGTGGAACTTTATTCAGGATGAAGTTTTCAAAATGAAATGGCTGAATCGGCTGATTGGCTCTGTATTGAGAGCCTGCGGTATTGATACAGACGGAAAAATCGGTGGAAGTTTGCAATTCTTCATCAATGATATAATAAAGATTATGTTTCTGCTTGGAATACTGATATTCCTCATATCCTATATTCAAAGCTATTTTCCGCCTGAGAGAACAAAAAAGATACTTGGAAGATTTCATGGAATTGGAGCAAACTGTTTCGCTGCTTTACTTGGTACAGTTACACCATTCTGCTCTTGTTCCTCAATACCATTATTTATGGGATTCACAAGTGCAGGACTTCCATTGGGGGTGACATTCTCATTCCTGATTTCGTCACCGATGGTCGATCTTGGATCTCTTGTACTGTTGATGAGTATATTTGGCTGGAAGGTTGCAGTAATATATGTGATAGTCGGACTTGTGATCGCAGTTGCAGGCGGTACGCTGATTGAAAAGCTGCACCTTGAAAATCAGGTGGAGGAGTATATTCGAAACGGCAGGAGTATTGCTACACCTCAAAATAAACTTACAAGACGTGAGCGTTTGAAATTCGCTTGGGTGCAAGTGGCTGAAACAGCAAAAAAAGTTTTACCCTATGTCATCGTTGGCGTAGGAATCGGAGCTGTTATCCACAACTGGATACCGAAGGAATGGATAGTCAAAGTACTCGGCAACGGAAATCCATTTGGAGTTATTATTGCTGCAATTTGCGGTATCCCGATGTATGCAGATATATTCGGCTGTATCCCTATTGCAGAAGCACTGGTTGCAAAAGGTGCAAAACTCGGTGTAGTTCTTGCCTTTTTAATGGGCGTAATCACATTATCGCTGCCGTCAATGATCATGCTGAAAAAAGCAATCAAGCCGAAATTGCTTGGTATCTTCATTGCTATCTGTACATTCGGAATTATCCTTGTGGGATATTTCTTCAATATCATTCAAAACTATATTATTTAGGAGGAAACGATTATGGCACTGTTCGGAAAGAAAAATACTGAAATTGAAGCGTCATGCTGCGGCGAAAAGATTGACGGAATCTGTTGTATCAAGGTTCTTGGTTCGGGCTGTAAATGCTGTCATCAGCTTTATGACAATACCGTAAAAGCTGTTGAAGGAATGGACATTGAGGTTGAGTATATCACAGACTTGCAAAAAATTATGGAGTACGGTGCTATGTCAATGCCTGCACTTGTTATCAATGAGAAGCTCGTTTCATCCGGTAAAAACCTGAAACCTGCGGAGATTTCGGAGCTTATATGTGGCATCTCTAAAAAAACCTTATGAAATTGTCAATAATACTTGACAAACTTAATTATATTAGATACAATATAGTTGCAACAGATATTATATGCGGAGATGTGTTTACTTAGAGTATGACTATAGGCAACACTGCAAAAAGCACGTCCGACGTCATAAGCTTGCATATTTTCCGTCATAGCACACAAAAGCTCCTTGCAATACAACAGTATTACTATTGCTCCCCCAATTAAATCCTGAATATTTCTGCTTGTCCTGACGAAGAAATTCTGCGTCAGAAAACCTTGAAATACGAGGTCTCTCCCTGTGGGAGAGGTGTCAGCGAAGCTGACAGAGAGGCTGACCGACAGACCGGTATTCCTGCGGCTTTCTTCCTTGACTTTCTCCTTCATTACTTCGCATAAAATATTCAAGATTTAATTGGCGGAGCAATATATGAGAAAAACGGTCTGACTGTTGAGGATATCTGAAAGAGATTTATGGGCATCTCTAAAAACCCGTTTTGAGTAAGAAAAAGCAGATAGGTACAGTAGATGCAAGAAAAGCCATCGAAGGCGTGCTTTCGCA
>JAZQND010000099.1:0-12120 GCA_045627145.1 Ruminococcus sp.
GGCAGTTTGCACAGTCCTGAGCTGTACATGATTCACTCATTAGTAAAAACACTCCTTATAAATAATTATGTTACAGCAATACCACACAAAAACTGTACGGCAATGCCTTAAAACTTGTCCTAAAAGATATCACAATCAGCTTTTGGGTAAATTAAGTACATATTGCTAAGGCAACACCGCACAAAGATTGTGCGGCAGAAACGCAGTCAGACGTGCTTTGTGCGATGTTCCACTAAATTAAACTCAATAATCTGCCTGTAATGCTTATGAGAACAAGTTATTATATTATATCCGAATATTCGGAAATAATTTATCTGTTAAATAAAAGTGACAATTACCAGCCGTAGTAGCCATCGTCATATCCGTAATCGTAACCATAGTCATAACCATAGTCGTAACCGTAATCCTGACTGTAATCATAACCATAGTCATAGCCATAATCATAACCGTAATCTTCACCTGTACTATAATCATTGCCGGAACTATAATCGTAATTATAATCATAGGCAGCGGTTGTAGTTTCTGTAGTTGTAGGCTGTTCGGTAAGATATCCGTTTTCATAGGCACCCTTTGCAATTGTAACGTAAAGCGTTGTACCCTTATCACACGGAGTACCCTCTGTGATATCCTGACGAATGATCTGTCCGGGTTTGAGGTCACTTTCTGCATATTCCTTTATCTGGAAGCTTATGCTGTCACTATATTCTGCAACAGCTTCTGAAAGCATTACGCCTCTGAAATTCGGCATAATAAACATACCGTCAGCAAGAGTTGTAGTAACAGGTTCAGTTGTCAGCGGTGCAGTTGAAACTGTAGTTGTAACTTCTTCTGCGGTAGTTGAAACGGGCATTGTTTCATCTGTTTCAACGCCGTCCTTATATACCTTTGGAGCATCCTCACCGGAACTGATAGTGAGGCGAACGCTTTGACCTGTACTGATCTTAGCTCCAGGTCTTATACTCTGATCCATAATTTTGCCTTTGAGAACTGTACTGCTCTGTGCTTCGGCAACGATAGTAAGGTCAAGGAAGTCAAATTCAGCTTTTGCTTTTTCTGCGTCTATACCTGAAAGGTCAGGCATAAAAAGTCTGTCGTCGCCGCATGAACCAAGTGCAGCCATGCACGAAGCGGCAGTTACGAGGGAAGTAAGTAAAGCAAGTGATCTTTTCATTTTTATTTCCTCCTGAAATATGTGGGATGCTTCACACGAGTAAGCGGAAACATCTGCAAGACAGTGCTGCATAAGAAGTGTTTGGGCACACTTTTTCTTATCAGAACCGACTTAATATATATGTTTTTATTGAACAGCATAAAACGCAGCAGCAGTGTCAAAACCGCTGTAATCGGCAGAGGAGTCAGCAAAATTCAGGATAAGCGTACCGATAAGGGAGCGTTTGCTGTTGGAAGCATTAATAAGGTATGCCTGAGCGTCAACTGATTCTTCGGGAGTAAGGAACGAAAGCTCAATAGAAACTGAGGTCATATCCGGAATTATGATATTTGGAATTGAAGTAATTTTTCCGGTACCGTTATAGAGGATCTCAATGGAATACTCTCCGCTGAAATCAGAAGGGAGTTCCAGATAAAACGGCACTGTATATCTGTATCTTGAAACGGCAGCAGTAGTTACTGTAATGACAGCAGAAGAAGCAGAAGAAACCGCAGACGAAGATACAGCAGAAGAAGTTGTAGTCACATTTGAAGAAGAAGTGACTGAAGATGTTGATACAGCAGAAGTAACAGGAATGGCTGTCAGAACATTTTGATTTGAAGCTTTTCCCGCTTCAGAAGCTTTACCAACTGATATTACACAAACAATAAATACAACAAGAATAAGCAAAGCCGAAAGGCAGAAGATAATAAGAAGCTTCTGTGCGGCAGAAGTTGGTTCTTTTTTGCGTCTGACTCTGTTATGTTTATGAGCCTGCGGACGTTCATTATTGTTGTACTGCATAGAAAGTTACCTGTATTTATAGACAGCAGCAGATTCAAAGCCATCAAGGAGAGTTGTCATTTTTCCAAAAGCAAGACCTGTACCCTTGGCAACACAGTTTATCGAATCCTTGGCAATAAGGCAGTTTATACCGATAGTACGCTTGATGAGCTGTGTAAGACCTCCAAGCAATGCACCGCCGCCTGTAAGCAAAAGACCATTATCGTATATATCTCCGACCAGTTCAGGCGGAGCATCTTCAAGAACTTTCTTTATTGCCTCCATGATAGTGAAGGTATCGTCCTCTATAGCCTCAAAAAGTTCGGTCTCACTCAAAAGCACCTGTGCAGGCAGACCTTTCAGCAGACTGCGTCCTTTTACCATATAGGTAATCTCGTCATTAGGATCATAAAGGTTGCAGAGTTCCATTTTGACCTTCTCGGCGGTTCTTTCACCGATAAGAAGCTTGTACTTATTCTGCATATACTTGATAATAGAACGGTCAATGGAGTTGCCTGCGACCTTGACTGTATGCGAAGTAACAACGCCGTTCATGGAAACTATAGCAACATCTGTTGTTCCGCCGCCTATATCAACTATCATGTGTCCTTTAGCCTTGGTGATATTTACACCTGCACCAATCATAGCGGCAATAGGCTCCTGAATGAGGTAAACCTGGCGTGAACCTGCACTTTTGGCAGCTTCAACAACTGCACGGCTTTCAATGTCGGTAATAAAAGAAGGGATACAGATAATAATTCGTGGTTTTACAAGCTGATGACCGGTAACCTTGAGGATAAATTCACGGATCATGCTGTGTGCGAGGTCATCATCAGAGATAACACCTTCGCTTATCGGGCGTTTTACGGCAATATAATCAGGGTTTCTGCCTATCATTTCGTAGGCTTCCTTGCCGACAGCAAGAACTCTTTCGGTACGGATATTATACGCAATGACGGAAGGTTCACTAAGGATAACGCCTTTGTTTCCCATAGTCATAACTATATTGGAAGTACCTAAATCTATGCCGATATCAGTATTTGCCATTGTATTTCTCCTTTGGATTATGTAGGTTCTGCATTTGGTTCAGCGAAATTCCCGTCATTTTCATTAATTTCTGAATCATCAGTTACTTCGGAAATGACAGATTCGGCAGAACCTTCTGCGAGCATATTTTTCAGACAGGTATAGCGTCTGGTACGTTTATTATTTTCCACCATGCGGGCGATATCGTCCTCAGAGCCGATAATTATAAGAAGCCTTTTGGCTCTTGTAACCGCCGTATAAAGCAGATTTCTGTAACAAAGCTTATCAAATGAGCCGAGAAGTGGAATAATAACGGCTTCAAACTCACATCCCTGACTTTTATGTACGGTTATTGCGTAAGCAAGTTCAACCTGATTCATAGTTTCAAACTGATAGGAAGCTATTCTTCCGTCGAAATCAAGAACAGCTGTTTTGGTAAGAAGATTGATATTGATAATTTTACCGATATCACCATTATAAATCCCCATGCCTTTTTCTTCATTCCGCTTCCATTCAATGTCATAGTTATTGCGTGTCTGCATAACTTTGTCACCGATACGGAACGTATAGATGTGACTTTTAAATTCAGGCTTTTTATCTGACTGCGGATTGATTTTTTCCTGAAGGAGCTTATTCAGCTCTACAGTTCCGAGCAGTCCCTTTCGTGAAGGAGTAATGACCTGAATGTCATCAACCGGTGAATAGTTATAAGCTTTAGGCAGTCTTGTACGAATAAGCTCAACGAGAAGTTCAGAAGAAGCTTCAGGGGTTTTGCGTTTGAAGAAGAAGAAATCGCTGTCTTTCTTTGTAAGGTCGGGAAGAACGCCCGAAACTATTTTATGAGCATTTGTGACAATACAGCTTTTTTGAGCCTGACGAAAAATTTCTTTCAGTTTGATAACCGTGATACATTTGCTTGAAATAAGGTCACCGAGAAGATTTCCTGCACCTACTGAAGGGAGCTGGTCACTGTCACCAACCATTATCAGTTTGCATCCAAGGCGGACAGCTCTTAAAAGCTTTTCAAAAAGCAGAACATCAACCATTGACATTTCGTCTATTACGAGAACATCACAGTCAAGCGGATTATTTTCATTGTGGGCAAATGTAAGTCTGCCGCCTTTATCGTAAACGACTTCAAGAAGTCTGTGAATAGTTTTGGCATCGTAGCCTGTGAGGTCGGACATACGTTTTGCGGCACGTCCGGTAGGGGCGGTCAGCAAGACACGCAGTCCACGCTTCATAAAAATAGATATGATAGCATTAAGGGTAGTGGTTTTTCCTGTACCCGGACCGCCTGTTAAAATCATAAGACCTTTGGAAACGGCGGAAGTAATGGCATTTCTCTGCAATTGCTCATACTGAATGCCGTGTTCCTCCTCCTCGATGTCAATAAGGGCATCAAAATCAAAATCCTCTGGAGAAGTAAAATCTTTCAAAATGTTTATGCGGTCTGTAATAAAGGACTCGGCATAGTAATAGTCGGGAAGATAGACGTATTCACGTTCATTCTTGATATACTCAAAAAGTTCCATATCATCCAGGGCGATATTATATGAAGAATAGAAATCCTTCTCGGAAACAGCAAGAGCATTTTCGGCTTTAGTCAGAAGAACATCAAGCGGCATACATGAATGACCGACTGTAGTATTTGCACGGAGAATATACTGCAATCCGGCAATAATACGTTTATCCGAATTGCTTGGGATACGCAGATCGTGAGCAATTGTATCGGCTTTTTTAAATTCAAGTTCAATATCGCTGCCGCAGAGGAGATACGGATTAAGCTTTATAAGTTCAAGAACATCCGGACCGAATTTCTGAAAAGCTTTCATGGCGAAACCCGATTTAATATCATACTGTGAAAGGTAAGACATAATGCATCTTAAAGAGAAAAGCTTCTTGGTTTCGCAGGCAATTTCTTCACACTTCTGAGCAGAAATGCCCTTTATCTCACTTAAACGATAGGGGTTATTCTCCATAATATCAAGAGTTTTGTCGCCGAAAACCGACACTATCTTCTTTGCAAGACCGGCACCTATACCTTTTACCGTACCTGACGACAGATACTTTTCTATGTTTATAACAGTATCCGGGAGTTTTCTTTCACAATATTCTGATTTAAACTGTGTACCGAAGCGTGGATGACTTTCATAAACGCCTTCAACAATAAGACCTTCGCCTTCCTCAACATCACCGAGTTCTCCGACAACGGTAATCAGTTCTCCGCCTGCATCGAGATCAACAACCGAATAACCGTTGGAATCATTTTTATAGACAACATTTTCGACAGTTCCCTCAAGATGCAGAGTTTTCTGCTCCATATCTTCACTCCTAACGTTATGACAGCACTGTACAAATCAAATAATGTGCAGCATTAATTAAAATAATACTATTGTTCCGCAAATCAGATACTGAAGGATTTTCAGTCTGTTTCACATTTTATGACAAAATCAAATTGTGGGAGCAATAATAGTAAAAAACTACGACTTATACATTATACTATATATTTTCGGTAAAATCAATTGTTTTGGGGAAGAAATTTTTGATTTTTTCAGTATCTGTAAAGCTGACATTGTGAAATTCCTCACAAAATCGGGAACAAACGGCTTTTTGGGCATTATCGGCACTTATATTAATAAGCAGTATTTTTTCAATTTCGCAGTCATTTTTATTAAGCAGAAAGGAAAGATAAATAAGTTTTGATTCAAAATCGCCATCATCACAGCGGACAGGAACAACTATTGTAAGCGGAAAACTGTTAACTTTCGGGCAGCAGAAAAGGAAAAAGATTTCAGCCGCAGCGATAAAAAGCAGAATTATAGCAGCAGTCAGAATGGGTATATCCATAGCAGAACCTCCTAAAATACAACTTTGTTACAATTAGTATATTCCCATGAGGTTCAGAATGACACAAAAAAACTGTCGGAGAAAAACTCCGACAGGAAAAATCAATAAAACAACCGCCTTGCCGTCTTATAGCGAATAAAACCCGCACGCAGCAGGTGGGTAAACGCCCGAGTGCTTCTCGCTCCCTTCTTCCGCAGGGCGGGAGGTCTGCAGTCCACAAACGGAGACGAATTCCCTTTTAAAAAGTGTTGGATTATAAAAAACTATAAATACTCGAACAAGGCAGTATGCTTTACTTCTTGTATATAGTATAACACATATTATCTTAAAAATCAAGTACTTTTATAAAAAATGTGGATTAGTAAAAGAATTTAGGCAATATCGTACAAAGATAAAAGATGTGCATTGTGCATTTATATGTTACAAATGCTCATAATATGTATCAGAAAGTTTCAATATTTTATAAAAAGTACACACAGCATACTATTCATCATCTTCATCATAATCAAAGATATCCTGAAGTCTTTCAAGGAAATATTTTGAAACCATTTCAAATTCGTCATCATCATCAATAGAAGCAAGGATCTCTTCGCCGTCTTCTTCAATGGTTTTAAGAATTACAAGATCACAATCCTCATTGAGGAAATTATCATCATCAGCGGAAGGGATCATTGCAAAATACTGTTCGCCTTCAATTTCAGCAGCATCAATGAGTTCAAAATTCTTTTTATTGCCTGATTCATCAATGAGTTCAAAGAGGTCAGGTGTATATTCGTTCATTTCCGACATAATTTTCTCCATTCCGGCAAAAGCCTGTTTAATGTATAGATTGCCCGATATGCAAGGAAAGCTAAAAGGGCATTTGAAGAATGTATAATAAATGCTTGAATTTATTATACACTATCCGAAATGAAAAAGCAAGTGGAAATAGGCGGAATAAAAACTGCTTAAAATATGATTACACATATTATAATATAAGAAAATCCAAATAGTTATAGTTTGCACAGGCAAATCATTCCATTTATTGTGTATTTTGTACACAGAGCGTAGATTGTGATTGTACTATACGCCGAATTGTACTAAAAAATACAGAAAGTTTATAGAATACTATTGACATTCGCTAATAAATGTGGTAATATATAATCAAGGAAAGGGAAGTAGCCTAAAAGAACTTCCAAAGCTGAATTTACTTGGTCTTGAGGTTGAACTCAAAGTAAATTTAAATTATGCGGAAAGGTGAGTGAGTCCGGTGGAAGAATCTTTGAGCCAGCAGCGTGAAGCCGGCGGGCTTGCCGAATAATCAGATCACATAAAAAGGGAATATAGGCAAAAGCTTGTTCCAACATTTAATGGTTTTGAATTATGAAAGAATCTGATTATCAGGCTGACGTATTGCTGAACTAAAAAACGGCTTCATGTCTAAAGTCAATTTGGATACAGGATTATCTGAAATTATGACAATCAGTCTTTAGATATACAGCTATGAAAATTTTAGTAAAAAAGGTTGAGTCCAATGAGAGAATAGTTTTTACTTTTTGACTTGTATGTTTCCGTGAGAAACAAATTTATGACGAAAGGTGAGTCCCATGAGATAATAGTTTTGCTTTTGAATTGTGTGTTTCTGTCAGAAACAAATTTACAACGAAAGGTGAGTCCCATGAGATAAAAGATTTACTTTAGACTTGGGTGTTTCTTTAAGAAACAAATCTGCAATGAAAGGTGAGTCCCATGAGATAAAGGTTTACTATTTGGCTAAGATGTTTCATTACGAAACATACGCCGCCCGAAGGTAATCTCAAAGCTTAATGCTTGGTTGCTATTCTATTGAAAGGATGCTGATATTATGAAAGAATTGAGGTATCTGCTCGAATATTAAAACCGAAAGGGTGAGTCCGAAGGGTAATTCAGCAAAGTGATGAAAGTCGCTTGGACAAGTCGGCGAAGCTTGTCCGTGAAATTAAAATTGAATAAAACATCTCCTGTGTGTATAGTTCGGTCCATGCAGGAGATTTTTTTGTCCTTTTACTTGCAAAATAACGCTTCCCGAATTCAATTCAGGAAGCGTTATTTTATTTTTGGTCATAAATATCGGAACGTTCGTTAAATCTGTCATATTCATCTGCCAGCGAATCATTAGCAATGTAGTCGCTTGAAATAAAAGCATTACAATGCGGACAATTCTGTGCAAGTCCGACAACAAATTTCTTTCCGCAATACGGACATAATGATTCTTTGGAATTTTCAGGACATTTTACAGCTTTACGGTATAATCGCTCGCTTTTGTTAAAACCAAGCATTATATATGCATGGAACGTAACAAAAAGTATGCCGAATAATGAAGGAAAAATACTTGAGAAATTAACAGATACTTTCATAACATCTTTAGAAAAATCGAAAAAAGTCGATTTTACAGCACTTCCAAAAGATGCACCTTTTTCAAGCATATTCTGTAATGATAAATTGAATTTTTTGGTTTTTGTTTCGGTAAGGATATTGTCTGTATCATCGCCCTGCATTCCTTCCCAATACCAGTCACTCGTGTCAGTTGGTTTTAACGGAATTGAATAAACTATAAGCCAATGCTGCTCATCATTGAATTTTTCAATATAGAGGTTATAAGCATAGTCTTCAAGCGAACTGTATTTGAATTTCCACTGGTCGTTGTAAACCGTGACAATGGCTGGTGAAATACCTGTTTTGTCGTAAAAAACAGCCAGTGTTGATTCAAGTTCATCCTCGTCATCTATGACATTTACATTATCTTCTATGACAAAAGTTGAGTAATCATTAACAAGCTTTTTAGGAATACCCAGTTCATTTTTCAGTGACATAAATAAAAAAAAATAAAAAATAAGATAAACCGGTGCTATCAAAAAACGGGAAAGATTTTTTTTGCCTAAGTCTTGATTTGAATATACATAAACCGGCTCATCATTATCGTAATAAACGTATCGGCTCGCTCCCGGAAATGAACGGCTGCTTACAATACGTCCGCTGCCCGAAGAACTGCCGCTGTAATGACCGCCTCCGCCGCCGTGACTTCCTCCGCCTCCGCTGCCGCCTCCTGATGAATGTGGCATAAATAAATTCCCCCTTTAAAATGTATCATATAATAATATAAGTATAAAATATATTTCCGAAAATGTCAATAAAATTTTCCCTGCCATGTATCAAGTTCAGCAAGACGTTTATCAATTCCTCCAAGAACTGATATTTTATCCGCACTCCACATTGGTGCTTCAAGCTTTGATTTATCACCATCACCCGTGATGCGTTCAATAACAATTTCCGGAGGCAGAACCTCAAGCTGCCGCACAATTATATTGATGTATTCATCTTTTGAAAGAAGCTGAAAATCACCGTTTTTGTACATTTCGTGAAGCTTTGTTCCACGAATAACGTGCAGCATTTGCAGCTTTACTGCTTCAGGCGAAAGAAGTGCCGTCTGTCTTGCCGTTTCAAGCATCATTTCGGAATCTTCACCCGGAAGACCGTTAATAATATGCAGGCAGGTTCTTATTTTGTTTCTTTTAAGTTTCTGATATCCTGATACAAATTCTTCATGTGTACAGCAGCGGTTTATCAGCCGTATAGTACTTTCATGAACTGTCTGCAAGCCAAGCTCAACAGTCAAATTAGTACGGGAATTAAGCTCGCAAAGAAGCTCCATTACATCATCAGATAAACAATCAGCACGGGTTCCAACAGATATTCCTGTGACAAACGGGAAATTTAAAACTTCTTCATAAACTCTGTGCAGCGTGTCAACAGGAGCATAGGTATTGGTATTTGCCTGAAAATAAGCGATGATTTTGATGTCAGAACCGTGCTTTGAGGATATTCTTCCATATTCCGACTTTATCTGCTCTGAAACAGTAAACTCCGGAATTGTGAAATATCCGCTTCCGCCGTCACAGAAAATACAGCCGCCAAATCCCTTCAAACCGTCGATATTCGGGCATGAGAAGCCACAGTCTATCACAGCTTTATAAATTTTTGAGCCAAATTTGGTTTTATTATAGTAATTCAAAGTGTGGTAACGTTTATTATCAAGCGAAAATTCAAACGGACTTCGCTGCATAGCATCACTTCCTTGCCATAATAGTACCATATTACCAAAAAAATGTCAACAATACGAATGTCGTCATACAAAGATAATTAAATTGAAACAAACCGTAATTTCTATTGACATTTCAGCGAAAAAGAGGTAAAATATTACTTGTGATAATTTTTTGACATCCACTGCAAAGAGAATATTTTTGACTATTGCTTTTTGTACAGCACAGCATAACTGTGTTCAATCAGCCGCAGCACCTTTGAAGGGATGTATTCCTTTAAAACTTTAAGCTGCCTGCTGTTTTAGGAGACGTAAAATGAAAAACAATGTCATTTTAATCGGTATGCCCGGCGTGGGAAAGAGTACCGTAGGAGTTATTCTTGCAAAGCTTCTTGGTTTCAGTTTTCTTGATACCGATCTTATCATTCAGGAAAAAGAAAAAAAAGTTCTTAAAGATATTATTTCGCAAAACGGAATCAACGGATTTATTGAAGTTGAAAATCGTATTGTGCAAAGCTTAAATTCGGAAAAATCAGTTATCGCAACAGGCGGAAGCGTAGTTTACGGCAAGGAAGCCATGGAACATCTATGCAGTATCGGTACAGTTGTCTATCTGAAGCTTGATTACAGGAAACTGAAATATCGTCTTGGAAATATCAGAAACAGAGGCGTTGTTATAAGAAAAGGTCAGCGTTTATATGATCTTTATGCAGAAAGATGTCCGCTGTATGAGAAATATGCAGATATAATCATTGACGAAAATGGCAAAAATATAGAGAAAACTGTGACAAAAATAATCGAATCCCTGAATATTAAATAGTTATTCTTAGTCTGATTGGTGAAAATAAACAAATAGAAATATCAAAATACATTGTTTTGTACAATTTTTAGTTTTAAACTAAAAAGTGCTTTGACAATTGGTTTATATTGTGTTATAATGTATTAAAGGTAAATTTATTAGTCTGGAGTTAGGAATCCGCAGCAGCCCAGTGTGCCTTCTATGCCCGATTATCCGCTGTCCGGTCGTCTGCCGTACATGGCAGTTCAGCTTTTCAGCTGTATAAATGTGGCTTCACACTCCTGCATATCAATGGTCAAATCAGACCTCGGATATCGGAAAGGAAATACAATGTCTAAAATTATTGCTATCACATCCGGTAAGGGCGGTACAGGCAAGTCTACAATTTGTGCAGGACTTGGCTACACTCTTGCAAAACAAGGTCACAGAACTCTCCTCATCGAACTTGATTTCGGTCTCAGATGCCTTGATATCATGTTCGGCGTTGAAGATGATATCAGATATGACCTCGGTGACGTTCTTAATGGCAAAAAAACCGCATTAGAAGCTATCGCTCAGGTACCTATGGCTGCAAACCTCAGCATCCTTTGTGCCCCTAAAACTCTGACTGCCGTTTCCGCTGAACAAATCAGCGAGATCTGCCGTTCTGTAAAGAAATATTTTGAGTATATCATTATCGACACAGGTGCCGGTATCAATTCACACGTTTTTGACATCGTTGAACAGGCTAATCTTATTCTCGTGATATCTACTCCTGATCCTATCTGCATCAGAGATGCAGCCCTTATGTCAGACGAGTTCTATAACAGAGGCAATAAGAGTCAGCGCCTTATAATTAACAAAATAAGCAAAAAGGTTATCGGTGAAGCACTTGTTTCAAACCTTGACGAAATTATTGATAAAGTCGGAGTTCAGCTTATCGGTGTTATTCCTGATGACTTCAAAACTACTGTCGCAACAGGTAAGGGTAATCCTATTCCTGTTGATTCTGACGCTCTTAAAGCTTTTGACGCTATCTCCAAACGTCTTGGCGGCGAATTTGTTCCGCTTACAGTTAAGACAGTATAATAATTTAAAATATATCCGCATTGCGGGGAAAGGACAGAAATATGAAGATTGCTATTATCGCACATGATGCTAAGAAGGAGTTGATGGTTCAGTTTTGCAGTGCATACTGCGGAATTCTTTCAAAGCACGCTCTTATTGCTACAAATACCACAGGTAAACAGGTCAGCGAAGCTACAGGACTTCCAATAAAAAAATATCTCAGCGGACAGGGCGGTGCAGAACAAATCCTTGCACTTCTTTCATGCAACGAAGTAGATGTACTCCTTTTCTTCAGGGATCCTATCAATCCGCAGGCTTCTGATGTTCAGGGAATGAATCTTTTAAGACTTTGTGATGTTCACAATGTTCCTGTTGCTACCAATATCGCCACTGCTGAGGCTTTGATCC
>JAZQND010000100.1:0-4287 GCA_045627145.1 Ruminococcus sp.
TGATTATATCAATAAACATAAAATACTCGGTGCATTTGCTTACATTGCGGTTGGATGGCTTGATCTCTATGCCGCAAGATATTATATTGATAAAGGTCATGAAGATTATCCCATTTCCTTTATGCTCTGGTTCATCACTCCACAGGACGCACTGAAATACAGTAAATATTATACAGCCGCAATTTTTCTGTTGTTTTTTATGTTTATGGCTTCAGTAATATATTACTTTACCCGTGTCAGATACAGAATATTCATGAATTTTCTCATCTTCATTATCCCGTTTGCTATTTTCGGCAAGGAATATGAGAAAATGCCTACAATTTACATTATTCTTCTTGCTGTAGGCTACATCCTCCTTATGATAATTTTCAGACAGCTTCAGAATAACGAGAAAACAGTTATAGTTGATGAGGGGAATATCTGGAAGCCTGTTGCTGTATATGTGTCGGTTTTTGCAATTGCCGCCGCAATTATTCCGAAACCGCCTGTAGAAGCAGACAGGACATACATAGAAGCTCTTATCAAGGCGGAAGACCTTACAGACAGACTCAATGCAATGCTGAACGTTTTCCGTGATACTACCGATAACGATATATTCAGGTACAATACCAGCAATAATCCAATATATTACGGAATTTCACCTGATCCGATCAAGCTGAAGACATCTACATTCACTACTTATAATTACTCCGATGATTCATGGAGCGTTGAAGAACCTGATACTACCCTCCTTCAGTATTGCGAGGCGTATCCTTACAAGATGTTCAGCCCGACAGACTGCCTGAATGCCTATCTTAAAGCCGCAGAGCTTGATCCTGATTTCGCTGCAAAATACGGTCTGGATAAATATCTGGATACAGAAATAGTTTCAGCTCCGCCTAAACAGGCTACAATAATCAGTGTCTACAGGAAAGCACAGTTTGCCCCCGTTCCTGAATTTGCCGTAAGCTTTGATAAAACAAACTATGAGGGTGAACTTAGACAAACACAGTCAGGTCTTATATATTCCGAAGACAACATTTCAAACAGCTCTGAAGTATCCTTTACATTCAGCTACAGTTCCGACCGCTTTATGAAACTTGGTCAGAATAAGGAGATCCTTGATTCCCTTTGCGGTCTGGATTATGACCAGATGTCGCTTGATGCGTCTGAGATCCTTATAAACAACTTTTCGGAGGGAACGGCTGATTCGTATCTTGCCATTATGTGGGAAAGAGTGAATGTACTGAATTATCAGGACATATTCCTTGACTACGGCAATAACAAGAAAATCAAGGAACTTGCCGATAAGCTAACAATGGATGTTGCTTCCGATTACGACAAGGCTAAGATCCTTGAAAAATATTTCTATAAGCATAAATATACTTACGACCTCGATTACGAAAAAGAAAAAGGCGAAAATGCCGAAACATTTATTTTCAAGTCAAAGACAGGCGTTTGCTATGAGTATGCAACGGCTATGGTTCTGCTTGCAAGAGCCGCAGGTATTCCTGCAAGGTTCTGCGAGGGCTACAATATGAGCGAGCCTTATACGGGAACTAAATCATTTCCTGAAAAAGCAGACTTTGTCGTTACAGCACAAGATGCTCACGGCTTCCCTGAGCTTTATATCAAAGGCTACGGCTGGATGACTTTCGAGCCGACTATTGCCGATGTTATCAACGGCACAGATAAAAATTCAAGTGCCACAGACTTGCTTGCAAGGGCAGGCATGATCATCCTCGTTATATCACTTCTTGTTCTGTTATTTGCTATGCTTTATCCGAGAATATCGCACAGGGTGTTCCTCGTTTTATGCAAGAAAAAGAATCCTTCGGAAACGGTAAGAGCAGTAATGCACAGAATACGTCGTCTATACGGGGCTGAAAGCGGATGCACCTCGAAAGAGACTGCGGAGCTTGCTGCCGTTTATAGCGGCACGGACATCAGCTTTACCGCTGAAATGTTTGATAAGGCTGTTTATGGCGAAGCAATTCTGTCAGAGACAGAAAAGATGACTATACTTGACGAGTATATCAGAGCGTATACGTCGTTGACAGAAAGGAAGAAAAACCGCCGTAGATAGCTGAATTATCAGTAACTGGAGGTTTTTATGGACAAAACGGTCACCAAAAAGGGAATAATCGGCGTTTTTCTTGCAATGATCCTTGCTGTAAGTTTGTTCGCCGGTTACTTCACCCCAATTGAAAAGGCATACGCTGTGGAGGATTACCACACATGGTGCCAGATGGACGAAAGATGGGCTGATATGCCTATCGGATATTCGGATATGGCTTCCATAGGCTGTTATGTAACTTCTATTGCAGTTGTTGCAGCAGCTTCCGGTGCAAGAGATACCGAATATTTTAATCCCGGAGTTTTTTTGCAGGGACTTAATGATATCGGTGCTTTCAGTGCCGATGGTTCGCTTACTTCCTGGGCTTCTATTTCCGCTGTCATACCGGAAGTCGGTATTTACGGCGGCTACCGCTGGTTCTCGTCCTATTCCCGTGAAGGCAAAATTGCGGAAATGCAGAACTGGCTCGATCAGGGCTTCTATATTCTCTGTAACGTCGGCGGACACTGGGTTTATGTTGACAGTATCTGCGATGGCACTGTTTATATGGTTGATCCTGCACAGACAGGAAATTCTATGTTTGACTGCTATGCCGATTGCTATATCAACAGCTATGAGGTCTTTACAGGACTTAATCCATACGGTTCGGCAGCAAATTATTACAGCACAGCAGAAGAAAACAATTATTCCGAAGATGCTTTCGATTATTCGGAGGACGAGTATTATTATTCCGAAGATGATTACGATTATTCGGAGGACGAGTATTATTATTCCGAAGATGATTACGATTATTCAGAGGACGAGTATTATTATTCCGAAGATGATTACGATTATTCAGAAGATGAGTATTATTCCGAAGAATATGAAGAAACAACTGCCGCAGAGGAAATCATCACTACAGATGAAGTACCTTCCGCAGTTGAAACAACTGTAATAACCGAAACAACGACTGCCGAGATAACCACAACATTAACTGAAACAACTGCTGCAGCAACCGAAGCAGCTTCCACATCAACTGAAACAACAACCGAAGCAGTCACAACTTTAACAGAATCAACAACTGCTGAAACAACAGCAATTGCTTCTTCTGAAACTACAGCCGCAGAAACTGTGACTGAAACATCAACCAATACTGAAAAAACACAAACTACTGCCGTAAAAACTACTGCTGCTTCTACTGCATCAGCAAGTCAGAAGATTAACGGTAAAGCGGCAGAAACTGTTGCTAAGGTTTACACCCTTGGCGAATATTACTACGCCGGTGAAGGCACTATCGGTGTTTATGCCGATATAAACAAGGAAAGCAGCAGAATTGCTGAACTCTCAAACGGAAATATCGTCAGCATTATAAGCACTGACGGAAATGCCGGCTGTGTCAGAATAAAAGGCATGACCGCTTTCGTCAATATGAACGATATGACATTTGCCGGTGAAGGAAAAAAGCAGGAAAAAGGCGACATCAATGGTGACGGCAGTGTAAATGCTGTTGACCTCGCAATAATCAACGACTACCTTTCAAATATGGAGATACTTCCGGAAGGTGTGTCGATTCTGAAAAAATGTGAGGCTGACGCTGCCGATATTAATGATGACGGTCTTGTAGATAACACAGATGTGCTTTTCTACCTCATGCTTATCTGCAATTAAGGAGAGCTGTTATTAATGGAATGGACAGAAGTTAATATTTACACAACTACTGAAGGAATTGAACTTGTATGCTCAAAACTCGGAGATATCGGAATAAAGGGCTTCTCTATCCGTGATGCGGAGGATTTCAAGGAATTTCTCGATAATAAATACGGAAGATGGGATTACATTGATGATGACCTTATGGGACTTTCCGAATGTGAAACCTGTATTACCATCTATCTCCCTTCTAATGAACAGGGAGCTGAAATGCTTATCGCCGTAAAAGATATGCTCAGGGATATGAAAAATGCCGATACAGAAGGCGTTTTCGGAAGACTTGAAACCGAGCTTGCAAGTATCCGTGAGGAGGATTGGGCTAACAACTGGAAACAGTATTTTAAACCGTTCAAGGTTGGAGAAAAACTTGCTGTTAAACCTTCATGGGAAAATTACGATAATTCAGACGGCAGAGTTATTCTCGAAATTGATCCGGCTTCAAGCTTCGGTAC
The DNA here is from genome assembly GCA_045627145.1 of Ruminococcus sp. Lineage (GTDB taxonomy): Bacteria > Bacillota > Clostridia > Oscillospirales > Ruminococcaceae > Ruminococcus. The sequence goes on from JAZQND010000100.1 coordinate 4,195, forward strand.
AGGTACTCACCACACTACAAGGCTTTGTCTTGAGCTTATCGAAAAATATCTCAGCAAAGGCGATAAGGTTCTTGATATGGGCTGCGGAAGCGG
>JAZQND010000101.1:0-2475 GCA_045627145.1 Ruminococcus sp.
ATTATCCGTGCATTCCACGTTGTAGGAAGATGTACAGACTGCGGCGAATGTTCAAGAGTATGTCCGCAGAATATACCGCTTCACCTTCTGAACAGAAAGTTCATTAAGGATATAAACGAACTTTACGGCGAATATCAGGCAGGTGCAGATACTGAATCAAGGTCGCCCCTTACCGATTATACCAAAGATGACTGTGAACCGTCGGTTGTTCGTGAAAGGGGGAATGAGTAATGCTGAAAATTGCAAAGGAAAGACTGAATGAATTATTTGAACTGACCGCCGCAAAGCAGACGCTCTACATCCCGACTGACCGCAGTGACGGAATGTCTGAATACAGAAAATTTGAAAGCGGTATGAAACTCAGCCAAAAGCTTAACACAGTCAGAAGCGCCAAGGATTTCTTCTTTCCGCAGACCGAAAATCTGGTTGATTTCAAAATGGAAGGAAAAAACATTGAGGTTCTGGATATCCGTGAGGAATGCGAAGATTTCGTGATTTTCGGAGTTCGTGCGTGTGATGCGAAAAGCTTCGGCATACTTGACAAGGTTTTTCTCAGTGAACCCGTTGACAGCTACTATCAAAACCGCCGTGAACATGGTACAATCGTTTCGCTTGCCTGCACCAAACCTTCAGAAACCTGTTTCTGCGGAGTTTTTGGAATTGATGCCTGCGAACCGGAAGGTGATGCTGTTTGTTATGACGACGGCGAAAGCTATTTGTTCAAAGCTCTGACGGAAAAAGGCGAAAAATTCGTTGAATCCGTATCCTCGCTGCTTACAGACGGCGATACTGCCAAACTGGAAAAGGTTCAGGCTGAAACACGAAAAATCCTTGATATGCTTCCGTTTGCGAAACTTTCTACAGATTCATTCGGCGGCGAAAAACTGAACGAACTTTTCAATTCCGAAAAATGGGCAGAGCTTTCAGAGGCTTGTCTTGGATGCGGAACCTGTACGTTCGTCTGCCCGACCTGTCAGTGCTACGATATCCGTGATTTTGATACAGGACACGGAATCAAACGTTTCCGCTGCTGGGATTCATGTATGTATTCAGAATTTACCAAAATGGCTCACGGCAATCCACGTCTTACACAGGTTGAGCGTTTCCGTCAGCGTTTTATGCATAAACTGGTCTATTTCCCGGCAAACAACAACGGCGAATTCGGCTGTGTCGGATGCGGAAGATGTCTTTCAAGATGTCCGGTTTCCATGAACATCGAAAAGGTTATGAAAGCATTGGAGGTTAAGTGATGAATAACGATACTTTGATTCCATACATCGGCGTTGTTACCGATATAAGACAGGATACCCCTGATGTCAAGACATTCAGGGTAGAATCTCCAAACGGCGGCAAGGTTTTCGAGCATATGCCCGGACAATGTGCGATGCTTTCAATTCCGGGAGTCGGCGAGGCGATGTTTTCAATAACTTCATCCCCGACCAACAAGGAATTTATGGAGTTCAGCATAAAGAAGTGCGGCTGTCTTACAACATGGCTTCACGCTATGGATGTTGGTCAGCAAATCACACTCAGAGGTCCGTACGGCAACCATTTTCCCGTTGATACCGACCTGAAAGGCAAGGACTTGCTTTTTATCGCAGGCGGAATCGGTCTTGCTCCGCTTCGTTCCGTAATCAATTATGTTCGTGATAACAGAGCCGATTACGGTGATGTTCAGGTTATCTACGGCTCACGTTCCAAAGACGACCTTGTTGACTATCAGGAAATTATTGACGAATGGCTGAAAGACGACGGCATTCAGGTAAATCTCACCATTGACAATGCTCAGGAAGGCTGGGAAGGTCATGTCGGATTTGTTCCGAATTATGTTAAGGAACTTGCCCCGTCCACAAGCAGAACAGTTCTTGTCTGCGGTCCTCCGGTAATGATCAAATTTACTCTTGAAGGACTGAAAGAACTTGGTTTCAGCGAAACACAGGTTTACACTACTATGGAACTCCGTATGAAATGCGGAGTAGGCAAATGCGGACGATGCAATATCGGCAATAAATATGTCTGCAAGGACGGTCCTGTTTTCCGTTTTGACCAGCTTGATGAACTTCCGGATGAATATTGATGATAAGGAGCAGATAACATGGAAAATATGTTGAATATATACCTGTTCGGCAAGAAATATCAGGTGCCGTCAGGACTTACCATAATGACAGCTATGGAATATGCGGGCTATGAGCTTGTGAGAGGCTGCGGCTGCCGAAACGGTTTCTGCGGAGCGTGTGCAACAATCTACAGAATCAAGGGTGAAACTCAGCTTCACGGCTGTCTTGCCTGTCAGACAGAAGTTGCAGAAGGAATGTATATTGCAACGCTTCCTTTCTTTCCGCTTGAAAAGAGAGTTTATGATATTGAGGAAATTCGTCCGAACCAGCAGATAATGATGCAGCTTTATCCCGAAATATATGCTTGTATCGGCTGTAATGCCTGCACCAAGGCTTGTACACAGGAACTGAATGTAAT
>JAZQND010000102.1:0-3128 GCA_045627145.1 Ruminococcus sp.
CCTTCTGAGAAAAAGCATCTATGCACAGCATCTGCTGCGTCAAGCCCTCTCGTAGTGCGAAAGCACGCCTTCGATGGCTTTTCTTGCGTCTACTGTACCTATCTGCTTTTTCTTACTCAAAACGGGTTTTTAGAGGTGCCCTTATTTATAATTTTGATTATTGCACATATTGTGCATTGCACAGTTACGGCATCCGTATCCGCACGAACATTTCCCTGATTTTTTGTCTTTAATCAGTCCCCTTACTATCATAACGACTGCTGCTGTCAGAAAAATAAGCACTAATATCCATGTTTTCATAAAGTCACCTCTTTGAAGCTTTACTGTGCTTCTTTTCGGGCTTTACAACCAGATACACTCCAAAAACCAGTATCAATACAGCCGCTATTGCACCAACAACAACGCTCACTGAAAAATTGCCCTCAAAAAGAAGTCCGAGTCTGTAAATTACAAATGATACGATATATGCAAATACACACTGATAGCCAATGGCAAAAGCAGTCCATTTTCCGCTGTTCATCTCACGCTTTATTGCGGCTATTGCTGAAAGGCACGGTGCACACAGCAAATTGAAGGTAAGCATACTGAGTCCGGCAGCTTTTGAAAATACAGTTGAAAGCACCGAATAAACCGAACCTTCGCCTGAACCGTAAAGAACGCTGAGTGTTCCGACAATGTTTTCCTTTGCTACGATTCCTGTCAGTGAAGCAACCGCCGCCTGCCATCTTCCCCAGCCGATAGGTGCGAATATCCACGCTATTCCCTTACCTATGGTTGCGAGAACAGAATGTTCAAGCTCGCTCTGCTCCAGCATTCCGAATTTACCGTTTACAGTTCCGAAATATGTCAGAAACCACACTATAATTGTACAGAGAAGGATAATAGTTGCCGCCTTTTTTATGAATTCCCAACCTCTCTCCCACATTGAATGCAGCAGATTTTTCAGTGTCGGGAGGTGGTATTCGGGAAGTTCCATAACAAACGGTGCAGGTTCACCCGCAAACATCTTTGTCTTTTTAAGAATGATTCCCGAAACTATTATTGAAGCCATCCCTATAAAATAAGCAGAAACTGCTATCCACGGTGAACCTCCGAATATCGCACCTGCAATCATTGCTATGAACGGAGTTTTTGCACCGCACGGAATGAAAGTTGTTGTCATTATTGTCATTCTGCGGTCGCTTTCGTTTTCTATTGTTCTTGAAGCCATGATTCCCGGAACTCCACAGCCTGTTCCTATTAAAATAGGGATGAAGGATTTTCCGGAAAGTCCGAATTTTCTGAAAACCCTGTCAAGAATAAACGCAACTCTTGACATATATCCGCAGCTTTCAATAAATCCAAGCATGAAGAAAAGCACCATCATCTGCGGAACAAATCCAAGTACAGAGCCAACACCTGCAACTATTCCGTCTATAACAAGTCCGTGAAGCCATTTCGGGCAGTCAGAACCAAGCAGTTTTTCTATAAGTACGGGGATTCCCGGAATCCATATACCGTAGTCATCGGGAGAAGGTTCTTCACTGTATTTTTCAAGGCTTATGACCGATTCGGCATAATCCTCAAGACTTGCCACGGCAGACTCGGAAGAAAAATCCGACTCGTCATTTACAGAATAAATGAAATTTCCCGACGGAGCAGAGCCGTTTTCCTCAACATAAGCCTCATATCCGTTTACTATAAGTTTTGCTTTACCATATTCTTCACAGGCTTCATCATACTGTGAAGAACCTATTCCGAACAAATGCCATCCTTCACCAAAAAGTCCTTCGTCCGCCCATTTATTTGCTGCCGCACCAACAGTTATCATCGAAACATAGTAGACCAGAAACATGACCAAAGCAAAAACAGGCAGTCCGAGAAGTCTGCTCGTTACAACTTTATCTATCTTATCAGAGGTTGATACGCCACTTTTATTTTTCCTTTTCAGGCACTTTCCTATAATGGAAGTTATGTAATTATACCGTTCATTAGTGATAATTGCTTCTGCATCATCGTCCATTTCAAGCTCAACCATTTTGATATCGTTTTCGATATGTTCAAGCTTTTTCTTTGGTATCCCAAGCTGTTCAAGAACCTTAATATCACGCTCAAAAATTTTTATCGCATACCATCTCTGCTGTTCTTCCGGCATATCATGAATTGCGGCTTCCTCTATATGGGCGATTGCGTGTTCAACAGGACCTGAAAAATTGTGCTTCGGAACGGTTTTTGTTTTATTTTTAACAGCTTCTATCGCAATTTCAGCCGCTTCGATAATACCTTCACCTTTCAGTGCTGAAATTGCTGTCATCTGACAGCCAAGAGCCTTAGAAAGTTCGTTAAGATTTATCTTGTCACCTTTTTTTGTAACAACGTCCATCATATTTACCGCACAGACAACAGGTATTCCGATTTCGGTAAGCTGTGTGGTCAGATAGAGATTTCTCTCAAGATTAGTACCGTCAATTATATTCAAAATAGCATCAGGACGCTCCCCGATAAGATATTCTCTTGCAACAACTTCTTCGGGAGTATAAGGAGAAAGTGAATAAATTCCCGGTAAATCGGTTATTATAACATCATCATGCTGTTTCAGATTACCTTCTTTTTTCTCAACAGTAACTCCCGGCCAGTTGCCTACGAACTGATTTGAGCCTGTCAGGGCATTAAAAAGCGTAGTTTTTCCGCAGTTCGGATTACCTGCAAGAGCAATTCTGATACTCATTAAATAAAGACTCCTTCTAAGCGTTAGCATATTCTAACACATATTCATTAAAAAAGCTTTCAAAAAAGCCGTTTTTCATCAATAAACGTCATTCACTTGTTCACATAAGCATTATCAATGCAATATGCGAACAAGCTTCACTGTTTATGTATATTATTCAACTTCGATCATCGCTGCATCTGCCTTGCGGAGAGAAAGTTCATATCCTCTGACAGATATCTCAAACGGATCGCCAAGCGGTGCAACCTTACGGATAGTAAGTTCAACACCTTTAGTTATGCCCATGTCCATTATACGTCTTCTTACGGCACCTTCACCTGAAAGTTTTCTTACTTTTACCTTGTCGCCTATTTTAGCTTCTCTTAATGTCATAATAATTCCTCCTTACGTCAAAAAAGTTCGGATTCGTTATGGTTAGTAC
>JAZQND010000103.1:0-4849 GCA_045627145.1 Ruminococcus sp.
CCTGCAATTTTACTGGAACACGGATTTCACACAAATTTAGGAAATACAAACTGGTTACTGAATGACAACAACCTTAAAATCATGGCTGAAAATGAAGCCGAAATAATTGCGGACTTTTTCCATGTTGAAAAGCCAAAAGAACAGTTAATTGGCGATATGGACGGGGACGGAAAAATTACTTCTTATGATGCTTTGAAGATTTTACAGGAAGTTGTGAAATGAGTTGCATTTTTAACAATGAAAAAGTGTGATTCATTTTTAAAAAAAGATGTTTTATTCGTATTCTAAGACATCAAGTTAAAAAAAGGAGTAAAACAGATGGCAAAACAAGTTCCATGGAATAAGCCTATTTATGATGAATTTTGTAGGCTCGCAGAGTTGTCGGAAGATGAAAAAAACATTCTTCAGACACGAATGCAAGGTTGGTCTATTACTCGTCAATCCCTTCATTTTCATAAGAGTGTCAGCTCTATAAATCGTATGATTGCTATTCTGAAGAAGAAATATGATGCTGTTCAGACGTATTCTGATATTCTTCCGAAGCGGAAATTTTCTGCAAAAGAAACGTATATGGATACTCACTAAGACAATTGAATATATAAAAAAACTGCACCGAGAGATTTTGTTCTCTCGGTGCTTTTTTGTTACCTTTTTGCATTTTCAATATAAAAAATCAGAAATTTCAATACATAGTCAGGGCATTTTCTTCTGCCGCTTTCCCAATCTTGAATTGTTCTCAGTGGAATTTCTGTAAATTCTGAAAATTTTTGTTGCGACATTCCTAACTCTGTGCGTTTTTGTTTTATTGTGTTCATATTTACTCCCTATTTTCTACCATTTCGATTTGAAACTTGGCGGCTGTTCTGTCGGATTATATGGCATCTTACTTCTTTCTGCACCTTCCCACATATACGGCTTCTTGTCAGGCTCAGTGATTTCTATATTTTTCTCTTTTGCGAATTTTTCAATTTTCCTTGCTCCGTCCATCCATTTTCCCGAAAATATATTTTCTCGTTCTCCGTCAGGTGTTTTGATAAAATAATTATACCAATTGCCATGTGTACTGCGGTCTATATGTACTTCTAATCCGTCTGACATCATACCCGAATTATAATAATTTTCTAACTTTTCAATTAATTTCATGTTTTTTCCTCCTGTTCTTCTATTCAGCGTAGTATATTTCGCCTTCTGTTGTTTCGTACATCATTTTATTTTCATTAAATCCTAAATCCTCTGAAACTAAAAAAACACAATGTTTTTTAATTTTCTTGCGGTATGTTTCAATTTTGTATTTGCTGTCGTCAATTTCCTTTTCAAACTGTGCCACATCTTCGGCGGCAATGTTTGCGACTTCTTGTGGTGTTTCTGCCTTATAATATCCTTTTGGTGTGCTCTCCCATGGCATTAAACCAACATGACGGCGTGACATTTTGCGGCGGTCGTCTCTGTATTCAACAAAATAACTATTCATTTTTTTCCTCCTGTTGATTGTTTTGTGTTTTCCTTATGTTTATATTATAACACACAATGCGTGGCAAGTCAATATATTTATATAAAAATTTTATACAAATTTAAATGTCGAATTTTATGTATTATCACTGACATTTTATCGGCGTTTTTATGACATTTTTATCCTGTAATTTTATGTTATCATTTAACTGTAAAAAGTTGGTGATATATATGTATAAATTTTATAATCCGAATCCGCTGAAAAAATCCGCTGGGGATTGTACTGTCAGGGCGATTTCTAAGGCGTTAGGCAAGACATGGGAAGAAACGTATATCGACCTATGCTTGCAAGGTTTATCGTACTGTGATATGCCTTCTGCTAACGTTGTATGGGGCAGTTATTTAAAAGATAAAGGATATGAAAAACATTATATTGATGAGATTTCTGTTGCGGATTTTGCTGACAAGCACAAAGACGGAAAAACCTATATAGTCGGAACAGGTAGTCATGTTGTTTCTGTGTGCAATGGTGATTATTTTGATTCTTGGGACAGTTCAAACGAGACGATAATATTTTATTTCTGTAAGGAGTAAAAATGTATGTATGGATATTCTAATAATTTTAGTAATAATAGCTATGGCGGTTATATCAACAACGGATATGATATGTACCGACCACAAACACAGCAAATGCAGATGCCACAAACAGCAGTGCAAGCCCCCACATCGCAAAATCAAATAATATGGGTGCAGGGCGAAGCGGGTGCAAAATCCTATCTTGTTGCACGAGGGGAAACGGCTGTATTGTGGGACAGTGAAAATCCGTATATTTATATAAAATCTGCTGATATGTCGGGAATGCCTTCAATGCGAATTTTTGAAATCGCTGAAAAGACAGGAAATCAACAGGTTGTTGCACCAAAGGTGGACACAATCGAATATGTTACAAGAACAGAATTTGAAGATTTAAAAAGACAATTTGATAAGCTTAATCATTCCGAATCCGTTTCAGTTCCTGTTGCAAAGGAAACAGCAAAGAAAGGAAGTGCAAACAATGGCTAATCCGTTATTCTCTATGTTAGGCGGTCAAAATCCGCTTATAAGTCAGTTTACAAATTTCATGAACTCAATGCAGGGCAAAGACCCACAGCAGATACTTAACAGCATGATTTCAAGCGGTCAAATCAATCAAAATCAGCTGAACATGGCACAACAGAAAGCAAAAGAAATGGAAACTGTATTCAGCGGAATAAAAAATAATTTTGGTTTTTAGTGCGAATGCACTTGAAATAAATAAATATATAGAAAGGTGGCATTTTTTATGTCAATTACAAGCGAAGGCATGACCCCTGCCTACATTGCGGCTGTTACAAGAAATAACGGCGGTAATTGTGGTTCATGGGGCGGTGATTTTTCGTCATGGATTATTATTTTTCTAATTTTCGCCATGTTCGGTTGGGGCGGAAGAGGTTTCGGCGGATATGGTAACGAAGGCGGTGGTTCAGGTGCAGTTGTAGATAACTATGTACTTTCTTCCGATTTCGGTCAGGTGGAAAGAAAGCTTGACGGCATTGCTAATGGTATTTGCGATAGCACTTATGCACTTAACAACACTATTACAAACGGCTTTGCTGCTGCACAGAACACAATGACACAGGGTTTTGCAGGACTTAACACCGGCATTGTAAAACAGGGATATGAAAACATAAATGCTATTCAGAATGCACAGATTGCAAATATGCAGAGTGCTAATGCAATTCAGTCACAGATTGCACAGTGCTGCTGTGATGTTCGTGAAGGTATCAGCGGTGTTAATTACAACATGGCAACTAACGCCAATAACATCACAAATACTGTTAACACTGGTTTTTGTCAGACTAACTTCAATAATCAGACAAATACAAGAGATATTCTTGAAAATCAGAATACCAATACAAGAGCAATTCTTGATGCACTTAATGCACAGCGTATTGAAGCCAAAGATGCTAAAATTGCTGAACAGGCTTCACAGATACAGGCTCTTAACCTTGCGGCTTCTCAGTGTTCACAGAATGCTTATCTCATTAATCAGCTTAGACCACAGCCAAACCCTGCATACATAGTGCCTAATCCATACTGCAATTGCAATAACGGATGCGGTTGTAACTAAATATAATCAGCTTTATCAAGCGTAATAAAAAAGAGGACAGTTTTTATATACGCTGTCCTCGATTTTTTTTAGGAGGAATTAAAATGAGTTGTTGCAATAATAAGCACAAAACCTGTCATGATAAATCATGCCAGCGTTACTATAATACTACTGCACAGGCGTTTGTGGCAGACCAAACAATCACATTACAGATTGCAGGTAACCGTGTGGTTGACAGCGGTGTTGCAATTGATACTGATGTGTCAACGTTCAGTGTTAGCAAATCAGGTTTATATCATATTGTTGCTGATGCAATTGTGTTGACTACAACAGCAGGAAGCGGAACATTACGAATATTAAAAAATGGTGTACCATTACCATGTTCTGCACGTTTGGTTTCATTGCCACTTGGTGCGGCTACTGAAATTCATACTGAAACAGAAATTATACTTGACTGTTGCTGTTGCGGAAGTAACACATTCTCTTTTGAATTTGTTTCCGATACAGCGGTAGGAAGTGTAATCAGTTTATGCACAGGTGTGCTTAAATTAGCATAAAGGAGGATATAACAATGTTAAATCATGAAGAAATAATGTTGCACGAAGATATGCTGTGCAAGGAAATGAAGAAAATTTCTGAAGAAATAAAAAAGGCAGGCGGTATGACATCAGGAATGTTGGATGCCGACTACAAAATAATCGGATCGCTATATAAACTCAACAAAATGAAAAACGAAGACGGAGCAAGTCACAGTTCATACGGCAGATATTACAGCCGTGACGGTGAGTGGACAGCTAACAGCTCCTATGATGGCGGTGGTAACTATGGAAATAATAGCTATGGTGATGACGGTTACAGCGGCAGAATGCACTACGTGAGAGGTCATTATTCAAGAGATGAGGCGAAGGATTCAATGATTTCAAGGCTTGAGAATCTGATGAACAATGCTTCATCCGATAGAGATAAACAAACAATCAGAGAGACTATTTCTGCTCTCAGATCAATGTAATATTGATATCATCTAAATTTATTCCCGTAACATATATATAAAGCAGAAAGCACAGAATTAATTTTCTGTGCTTTTTGTTATTAAAAAAAAGTCAACTCCACAGTCAACTTTTTTTATAAAATACTATAAACATTATAATATTTTATATTAATTATAAAATATTATAATAAAGAAAACCGCATCAATACGTTGTTTACGCATTAATGCGGTTTGTACTATGGTCTGAGTGACGGGACTTGAACCAAGTGCCGAGACCTTAAAAA
>JAZQND010000104.1:0-3753 GCA_045627145.1 Ruminococcus sp.
AACTGTGCCGCCCTTTGTGTCGATGAACTTACCGGATACATCAAGTTCATTCCACCATGGATCGCTGCTGATTGAAACACCGAAACCGTATGTGAATGCTGTAGCAGCAGATGCATCAATGTAGAATGTGATTGACTTAGCACCACTCTTTACGAGATCGCCGATAACGCCCTGATAAACATCCTTAACTGCAAATTCAGTGCCGCTTGTTGAAGGAGTGCTGTTTGTTGTAGTTGTTGGCTGCGGATTGTCCTTAGGAGCAGTTGTAACTACTGTTGATGCAGATGAATCGTTGATCTTAACATCTGTGATTGTAAGAGTTGCATTCTTGTCAGAATAGTAGTTTCTGAATTCAAAGTGTTCGCCATACTGTGAGCTTGAATCAGAATAGCTGAGTGAAAGTTTTGAAAGGTCGATAGTAACCTTGTTTAAGCCGGCTGAAAGCTTTGTTTCTGTACCTTCAGCATTAACTGTGCCGCCCTTTGTGTCGATGAACTTACCGGATACATCGAGTTCATTCCACCATGGATCGCTGCTGATTGAAACACCGAAACCGTATGTGAATGCTGTAGCAGCAGATGCATCAATGTAGAATGTGATTGACTTAGCACCACTCTTTACGAGATCGCCGATAACGCCCTGGTAAACATCCTTAACTTCAAACTTAGTACCGCTTGTAGGCTGTTTGTAAGTTGTAGTAGTTGTTGTTGACTGCGGATTGTCCTTAGGAGCAGTTGTGCCGGGAGTTACAGGAGTTGTAGGTGTATCGGAAGAACCTGACTTAACACCCGGAATAGAAGAAGCATCTACAGTAGAACCTGTCTTGTATTTAGCATAAAGACCGGCAGCAGCACCAACGAAACCTGCGTTGTAGTCAACGGCAACTTCGTTAGCCTGATAGTCGGAACGCTTGTCCTGATATGAACCGTTAGCATCTGTAGGACCGCCGCAGAGAGCACCTATGAGGCTGTACTTTGATGGTGTTCCGTCTGTTTCTGCTGAATCAGTACCTGAAGCAGCTCTGTGGTGAGGCATAGAAGAAGCGTTTGGCTTGAAGCCTACAACGAGACAGTGTGTCTGACCGTTGTTGAATGCTCTGTCGCCTGTGATGTATTCCATCTGTGTCTTAGCCCAAGCAGCATTGCCGTGACCGTACTTGTCAGCAACGAGAGCACACATCTGAGCTGTACAGTTGTGTCTTGCAGAACCCCATGCATCGATGAACTTATAGCCGTCGCCGCTGAGGTCGCCGAGGTAGTTGCATGATGACCAGTCGCCTGTTATCTCACCCTTGAGGATAGCAGCACCGAGGGAAACATTCTCCCAGCAGTGTACCCAGTAAGCAGGGCCGATATTCTGAACATCGCTCTTGTAAGAGCCATCCTTTGTAGCAAGATAGAGCCAGCAGGCAGCCCAGCCGAGTTCGTCTGAGGTATCCTTGTTGCCGTAGAATTCACATGAGTATGAACCCTGATGCTGTTTAGCGAAGTTATAGAGAGCCTTGGCATATTTAAGGTCGTCAGGGTTACCGAAGTTTACATAGTTTGCAGCAAGAGCAGCAGCATATTCGGCTGTGATATTTGCTGCACCGTCAGAAGTCCAGAGCATACGTCCTCTGTCGCCCTGATTCTCCGGAGGTCCCCAGTAAGCGTGGTCAGCATTGCCTTCACCTTTTTCGATGAGGACTTTTGATACAGAATCACCGTTGAGGACTGTAGCATCACGGAAGAATTTTGCAAAATGGTCTGCAATTGTCTTGTAGTGTGCAGTCTGACCTGTAGCATCAAAAGCGTCCTTGAACTCATAGTAAGCCCAGCCGAGAGTAGAAGCGGCATAGCCCTGAGGCTGACCGAACATAGCGTGGTCACCGGCATCGTGGTAGCCACCCGGAACTTCGTCTGAGGTATGGCAGTTGCCACGCCATGAGAGACGGGAGTGGTCGTTTACTTCGTTACCGCACATATTTGCGTCATAGAAATAGAGGGAATACTGAAGGAGCTTTGCGTAGTTATCGCTGTCTGCGGCTGTAGCTGTGAGAGAGGGTGCAGCAGCAGGAGCGAGAGTGCCGGCGATTGCAGAAGCTGCAACGACACCGCTGAGAATTGCTGATTTAAGCTTATTAAGCTTCATGAATATCACACTTCTTTCCAAAAAGTATTAGCCTATAATATGCCATATCATTATTATACAAGTTTTATATTTAGATTTAATTACGAAACAATGACTAAAAGGTTACAATTCGGTTAAATGAGGCAAGATTTCAACATTTTCGGCACAATGTTCAAAAGAAAATGATAAATTTGTGCATATTAACGTTTGATATTTTAGACTAAAGGTGCAAAAAATATGTTGGATATTGTCGTGTCTGGATTACGGAAAATTGCAGTAAGTTCTGCAATCTTCTTGACAAACAATATTTGAAGTGATATAATACAAAATGGTAAAAAATGGGTTAATCTCACATAGGGGCATCTCTAAAAACCCGTTTTGAGTAAGGAAAAACAGATAGGTACAGCAGATACTGTGCATAGCTGTATTTTCTCAGAAGGGGTTTTAGAGGTGTCCATATATATTGCTCTGCCAATTAAATATTGCCAAAAGATACAGAATAATTGGGGGAGCAATAGTTTTTTTGTTATGTAAAGGAGAGAACAAAATGAGAAAAATGGTTTCATTGTTATGTGTATCGGCTATGATACTCACATTCACAGCCTGCGGCGGAAGTAAGGATACATCTTCATCATCAGAAACAGGCAGTACACCGGAATCAAGTGCATCTGAACAGTCTGAAAGTTCAGCAGAAGCTGAATCCGAAACAGAAGCACAGCCTGCAACAAAGCCTGAAGTAACTAAAGAGGGTACTCTTATCAGAAAGGCGACCTATGTCTGCGAAGATGATGCATTGTATGAGGAAGAATTGTATAATGACGACGGAAAACTTATAAAAAAATCGGATATGGAGAATTTAAGTGTAAAGGAATATGAGTATGACAGCAATGGAAACCTGATAAAAGAGACTTATGATAATAATGCTTTGATTACTATAAAAGAATACGATGAAAAAGGTCTTCTTATCCATATGCAGCAAAAAAAGAAAGACCAAAGCGAGTTTGATGTAGATGTGACATATACTTATGAATTTGATGAATCAGGCAATCGTGCAACAAGTATTCCCTATCAATTTGAAGTGGAATTTTCTGACGGAAAGAAAATAAAGGAAACCGAATACAGCGGCGAAAAAGTATATAAGATACATGAATATGACAGCAACGGCAACGAAACGTATTATTATGTAGATTATCATGAGTGTGACGGCATTGCTGACGAGGAATACAAAACAGAATATGACAGCGAAGGAAGAATGATAAAGGTAACTTCCAAAGAAATTGACGGAACAGAAATTGTATTGACATATGAATACGATGCTGAAGGAAACAACACCATTATTAAAAGAAAATTTGGTGAATATGATGACATCGATCGTAATGATTCATACGAATATGAGTATGATGAATATGGCAACAAGATAAAAGGAACCCGTATACAGTATGGCACTGTCCGCCTGTCATATACTGTTTATGAGTACAAGTATGATTAATGGGCACCTCTAAAAAACCCTTCTGAGAAAAAGCAGCTATGCACAGCATCTGCTGCGTCAAGCCCTCTCGTAGTGCGAAAGCACGCCTTCGATGGCTTTTCTTGCATCTACTGTACCTATCTGCTTTTTCTTACTCAAAACGGGTTTTTAGAGGT
>JAZQND010000105.1:0-5193 GCA_045627145.1 Ruminococcus sp.
TTTCTTACTCAAAACGGGTTTTTAGAGGTGCCCTAAAGTCTATTTTGAAATAAGGAGATGCTTCAAATGCATAAAGAATTTCTTATGGGAAATGCCGCAATTGCAAGAGGTGCGATTGCTGCAGGTCTGAATCTTGTTTCGGGCTATCCCGGTACTCCGTCAACAGAAGTTCTTGAAACTACGGCTAAAGTTAATGATGGTTCAATATATGTTGAGTGGTCTGTAAACGAAAAAGCCGCACTTGAACTCGGTGCAGGTGCGGCATACTGTGGTGCAAGAGCTATGGTGACCATGAAACAGGTCGGTCTGAACGTTGCTTCTGATCCGCTTATGAGCCTTGCATATATCGGCGTAAAAGGCGGCATGGTAATCATGGTTGCTGACGATCCCGGCCCGATTTCTTCCCAGACCGAACAGGATACACGTCATTTTGCATCATTTTCAAAGCTTCCGTGTTTTGATCCATCGTCGGTTCAGGAAGCCTACGACATGATACAGGACGCTTTTATGTTCTCTGAAAAATATCATACACCCGTTCTTTTCCGTCCGACTACAAGAGTATGCCACGGATACGCTTCAATTGATGTCAAGGACGAAAATGAGTATGAGATAAACCGTCCGGAAGGCTTCATCAAGGATTCCTCAAAATGGGTGATATTTCCTAAGCTTTCCTATAATTCACATATACGCATTGAGGAGAGAAATGCTGAACTTTCAGATGTGTTTTCCGAATATCCACGCAATATCATAATCCCTGAAAAGGCTGAAAACTGCCGTAAGGGCATAGCTTCACACGGAATCAGCTTTGCCTATGTTTCAGAGGCACTCAAAGACAAGGAAAGCCCACGCATATTCAAGGTTTCAACTCCGTTCCCGTTCCCTGAAAAGGAAGCTGTGAAATTCCTTGAGGGACTTGACGAGGTTCTCTGTATCGAGGAGCTTGATCCTGTCATTGAACGTGAACTCACCTATATCTGCGGAAAATATCACCTCAATACCCGTATTCTCGGTAAGCTTACACATAATGTGAAGAATGCAGGCGAAAATACCTGTGCCTCTGTTTCTGCTGATATCGCAGAATTTATGAAATGGGATATTCCCGAAACTGCAAAATATGAGGAAGCACCTCCGCTTCCTGTAAGACCTCCCGTACTTTGTGCAGGCTGTCCTCACAGAGCCTCATTCTATGCGGTAAAGGAGGCAATGAAGGGCAGGAAGTCTGTTTTCTGCGGAGATATCGGATGTTATACCCTCGGAAATGCCATGCCGCTTGATATGGTCGATACCTGTCTTTGCATGGGTGCAGGCGTGAATATCACACAGGGTATCGGCAAAATAGAGCCTGATACAAGCTGCTTCGCTTTTGTCGGTGATTCCACATTCTTTGCTTCTGCCATAACAGGTGCTGTAAATGCGGTTTACAATCAGGCAGACATGACACTGGTTGTTCTGGATAATTCAACCACAGCCATGACAGGTCATCAGCCACATCCCGGTACAGGACATACCATGATGGGTGAAATCGTTGAAAAGATAAGCATTCAGGAGGTACTCAAAGGCGTTGGTGTTAAAACAGTTGAAACTGTTAATCCTCTTGAACTTGACAAGGCTGTTGAAACCGTAAAGCGTGTTTCGGCAGAAAAGGGCGTTAAGGCTATAGTATTCAAATCACCGTGTGCCGTACTTATAAAAGGAAATAAGCCCGCCGTTATCGACAGTGATAAATGCATACAGTGCAAACGCTGCATAAAAACTCTCGGCTGTCCGGGAATAGTAATGCGTGACGGCAAGGTTGCCATAGAAAATTCACTCTGCACAGGCTGCGGACTTTGTTCACAGGTTTGCCCGTGCGGTGCAATAGGAGGTGCTGAAAATGCAGAGTAATATACTTATATGCGGGGTAGGCGGTCAGGGCATCGTACTGACTTCAAAACTTATAGCTGCTGCCGCTATGGAAAAAAAAATACCTGTAATGAGTGCCGAAACTATTGGCATGGCTCAGAAGGGAGGCAGCGTTTTCAGCTTCCTCAGACTCGGAGATGAGCTTTACTGTCCGATGTTCCCGGAAAAAACAGCAGACCTCATTATCGGATTTGAACCTGCGGAGGCTGTAAGAATGCTTCCTTACCTTAAAGAGGGCGGCAGAGTTGTTGTGAATACACATCCAATCATGCCTGTTACCGCAACTTTAAGCGGTTCTGACTACACAGGCAGTGAAATGCTTGAATATCTGAAACGAAATGTGAAGGATGTTCTTCTCGTTGACGGTGATAAAGCCTGTGAAGAAATCGGTTCGCCGAAGGTTCTGAACATGATAATGCTTGGTGCGGCAGTAAAGAATGACGTTCTGCCGTTTTCGGTTGACGACATTGAGACAATCATGAAAAAAACAGTTAAGCCGCAGTTTCATGAACTGAACAGCAAGGCTCTCCGCTATTGAGAAAGGATTGATTATATGCATATAACACAGCAGCAGCTTGACCTCGTAAATGACCGCATAAAGGCTCTTATCGAGGCTGACAGCTTCTACGGAAAAAAGCTTGCAGAGGCAGGCATAAATCATGTTGACAGCATTGAGGATTTCGTTAAACTTCCGTTTTCCGAGAAAAAAGACCTTCGTGACGCTTATCCTCTCGGACTTATGACTGCTCCGGAAGAAGAAATAGTAAGAATACATTCATCATCGGGTACTACAGGTACTCCGGTCATCATTCCTTACACGCAGAAGGACGTTGACGACTGGGGAGAAATGTTCAAACGCTGTTACGAAACTGCGGGCATAACCAATATGGACAGAATACAGATAACTCCGGGCTACGGTCTTTGGACGGCAGGTATCGGCTTCCAGAACGGCTGTGAAAAGCTTGGTGCGATGGCAGTTCCTATGGGACCGGGAAATACCGAAAAACAGCTTGAAATGATGCAGGCACTGAAATCCACGGTAATCTGTTCCACTTCTTCCTATGCACTTCTTCTTGCAGAGGAAATTGAAAAAAGAGGCATAAAGGAAAATATACACCTTAAAAAAGGCGTTATTGGTTCTGAACGCTGGAGCGATAAGATGCGTGAACGTATTTCTGAATCTCTCGGCATTGAACTTTACGATATTTACGGTCTTACCGAAATATACGGCCCCGGTATCGGTATAAGCTGTGAGTGCGGCGAGGGTATGCACTACTGGGACGACTATATTTACATAGAGGTTATTGATCCAAAAACCTGCGAACCTGTTCCTGACGGCGAACTTGGCGAACTTGTCATCACAACTCTCGTCAAGGAGGGAGCACCTCTTATACGCTACAGAACTCACGACCTTTCAAGAATTATTCCTGAAAAGTGCAAATGCGGACGCTGTTATCCGAGAATCGACGTTATTATGGGCAGAACCGACGATATGATGAAGATAAAGGGTGTAAACGTATTCCCAAGCCAGATAGAGGAGGTTCTCGGCAAATTTACCGAGATATCAAGCGAATATCAGATACGCATTTCTCACCTCGGCGGTAAGGATACCATGAGAATTTACGTTGAATCCACAGGTGATGTCGATTTTGCGTCACTTAGTAAGAGAATTGCAGAAAAGGTAAAGAGCAGAATCGGATTTACACCAATAATAAAAGTGGTTGAAGTTGGCGTACTTCCGAGAAGCACCAAGAAAACTGCAAGAGTTATTGACGAAAGATTTAACTGATTATCGGAATGCCGCACAGCTTTTGTGCGGTATTTTCATAGGAGAAAATTATGCTTTTGATATCAATGATGGAAATGGAAAAAAGTCAGCATCACGTTCATGCACATAATCTGCTGAGGGAATGCCTTAAAACCTACTATATAGAATATAACGAAAATACAAGGCTGAGTTTCGGAGAAATGGGCAAGCCTTCACTTGCCGACTATGATGAAATACATTTCAATCTATCCCATGCGGACGGTATTGCGGCTTGTTTTGTGACGAACAGGGAATGCGGTGTGGACTGCGAAAAGGTAAGGCAGTACAGACCAAACGTGGTGAAGCGTTCGTTTTCTGAAAGTGAAAAAAGGCTCATGGAGAAAACTCCCGAAAGTGAACGTGACATTATGTTCTTCAGACTCTGGACACTTAAAGAAAGCTTTGTTAAAACAATTGGAACAGGAATTTCATATCCGCTTTCAGAGGTAAGCTTTTCGTTCAGTGGTGATAATATAATCTGCAATAAGACGAATTTTTCGTTCAGGCAGTATATAGCCAAAAATGGAAAATATGTAATTTCAACTTGCAAAATGAAATAACATAATAATTGTAAACTTTGTTACAAACGATTCCAACTCAAATACAGCGAATTACCGACGTTTATCTTCAATTCGGGAATGAGTTTTTATTTATCTTATTCACGAAAGTTTAATAGTTGCAAACTGTTGCTTTTTGTACTTTTTTATGATAAAATGAAATTGTATAAATATAACAGTATTTAGTGCTTTACTTTAATTTTAATGATATGCCGAAAGGGGAAATATGTTATGAAAAAAACACTGCATACTCTTTTAACTGCAACTGCTTTTGCTTCTGCTATCGGTTCAGCAAATGCTGCAAATGTTAATGCAGAAGTAAGAAATGTTCAGGCAGAAAGTAATTCTTCAGCTATACAGGAAAATCTGACGGTGGAAGAACCTGTCACCACAACAACAGCTATCATGACAACAACTGTTGTTCCTCTTTATGGCCCGCCCTGGGCTTTCACAACAACTACCACCGCTTCTGATGAGGAACTGGAGTTGTTAACAACCACTACTACCTCTGAGCCGCAGGATGTATACGGCCCTCCGGGAGTGTTCTTCACCACCACAGCTCCTGCACCTCTCTACGGTCCTCCTGCAATTTACCCTAAGGGCGACATTGATATGAATTACCGAGTAAATGCCATTGACCTTGCTATGATGAAAAATGGTGTTATCAACGGTTTTAAGCCTTATGTCGGAAGCCTTTCCGATATCAACGGCGACGGCGAATCCAATATCGCTGACGTTGTTGCAATGCAGAATTTCCTTATCGGAAGAAGCAAGGATTATACTTCAAATACTGTTGTTTCCGATATTGAGGAAAACCTGAATAGTACCGATGCACCGCCTCAGCCTGAATACGGCGTTCTTGTGCCGGACTGGAACACGGTAAAAACAACACATACCTCAGCAAAGGAAAGTCGGATCGTAGCCATG
>JAZQND010000106.1:0-4958 GCA_045627145.1 Ruminococcus sp.
GTAAGAAAAAGCAGATAGGTACAGTAGATGCAAGAAAAGCCATCGAAGGCGTGCTTTCGCACTACGAGAGGGCTTGACGCAGCAGATGCTGTGCATAGCTGCTTTTTCTCAGAAGGGGTTTTTAGAGGTGCCCTTAAGGCAACACCTCACAATTTTTGTGCGGTATTGCCCTAAGAAGAAAAAGCACAAAAAATAACGGCAGTTTTGTCGGAGTGGCAATGCTTCTCCGACATTATACTGTCGGAAGGAGAAATAATATGAATTATAATTTTTACGGCTGGGAATCTGCAAACGTTCCTGCAACGGATGAAAAATATCAAAAAATCGCTGATCCACGGGAACTGTACGATATGCTCTCAGAAATCTGGTGTGCAGAGACCTGTGCGGAGAGAATGCGTCAGAATTGGTCTGCCGATAATAAAACTCTCGGTCAATGTTCGGTTACAGCTTTTCTTGCACAGGATATTTTTGGCGGAAAAGTTTACGGTATATTAAGACCAAAGGGGAATTATCACTGTTACAATGTTGTAGGAGACTGCATTTTTGACCTTACCAGTGAACAGTTTGGAG
The DNA here is from genome assembly GCA_045627145.1 of Ruminococcus sp. Classification (GTDB taxonomy): domain Bacteria; phylum Bacillota; class Clostridia; order Oscillospirales; family Ruminococcaceae; genus Ruminococcus. The sequence goes on from JAZQND010000106.1 coordinate 571, forward strand.
ATGAAGTGCTGTCATACGAAGGAAATACAGAGCAGTACAGAGAGGTGCATTTTGCAAATGAGGAGAAACGTTTGAGATATGAATTGCTGAAATCCAAACTTGAAAAACGACTTTCCCAATATTACAGAGTGTTGAAAATATACGAGGAGGATTATGGCTGCGAGGGCATTCCTGAAGATTCAGAACTTATGTGCAGTGTCTTGTTAAGTTCAAATAAAGGTGTAAATGAATGGAAAAAAATTCCTGATAAATGGCTGAATGAAAATAATGTAAAAACAGGTTCGTTTATATTGCTTTCAAAACTTCCCTCCGCCGTCAGCGATTGTTAAAAGTCTGGACTTTCTATGGCTTTTGGCAAAACAAAATTGGTCAAGTAATAGTAATTTAATGTGACATTCATATAAAATCAGTGTTGAAAAATGTTGAAAAAGCACGATTTTAGTGTAAATTCAGTGGAAAAAAGCAATATTCAAAGAAAAAAATGTTGATTATTGACATTTTTCTTGAAGTGTGGTATAATGTGTGTATATATAAATTGAATACTATCATAATTGTTTAAAGGAGATTTTGACTATGAAGATTTCAAAGCTTTCTTTTACAGTTTATTGTATTCTATTGGCATTCATTGTTTTAACAAGTGGGTATCTTATTTTTTCATCGGATAAAAGGTCACCGGTTGAGATTGCCGAAAGACAGGCAATCTCCGCAGAATTCGGCTGGACAGATGAGAATGGAAATTATGTTAAAAAACTTACAAAACTGAATCTGCTTGAAAATTCTTCAACAGATAAATATTCAAGCTTGTATTACAGACTGCCTGGTAAATTAGAAGAAGGCAAGTCTTTATGTTTCAGAGCAAAACATATTTATCTCGAAGTTTATATCAACGGCGAACGCTTGTATCATCAGAATCTGCCCGAAAGTAAGCTTTATACAAATTCTATCGGAGCAAACTGGATACAAATTCCGCTTCTTTCTGAATATGCGGGCAAAAAACTTGAACTGCGGTATAAGCTTTGCTATAAAAATTCCTCCTGCGGTATTGACAATATCTCTATAAATACCGCCAAGAATGAGGTAATTCAGATACTTTCAAGAAAAATGTCAGGCTTTGTTTCGTCTATCGCTTTTATTATCATCGGTCTTTTGTTTATATTTTTCGATATTCCGCTTAACCGTGGAACTCAGAAACGTCATGAACTTCTTTATCTTGGACTTTTTTCTATGGGCATTTCCGCCTACTGTCTTGTTGAAACTCAGTTATTTCAGTTATTTATAGGCAATGAACGTATAATGCATCTTTTGTCATGCTATTCACTTATGATGATACCTATTCCGGTTACGTTCTATATAAACGAATTCTTTGGCTTCAAATTCAAGTATACTGCTAATTTGTACACTTGCTTTATTGCGGCTGTCTATCTTGTGCTTATTATTCTGAATTTTACTGATATTGCCGATTATCACGATACAATGACTGTATTAAATGCAGGAATAGTCAGTGCTATTGTCCTTCTGATAAGTTCAACTATAAGATATACAAGGGCTAACCTGAAAGATAAAAGCAGAAGTATGGTTTATCCGATACTGCGTGTAGTCGGTCTTGTTGCGATAGCAATTGCAGGTCTTATTGATGTTATAAGATTCTATGTCTTTAATGCACAGGATCCCGCCGCTTTCCTTAGAATTGGCGTAATGATATTTGTTATCACTTTCGGTCTTTCCGCTATTGAACGTGCCCTGAATATGATAAGTGCCGTTACAAAAGCCGAAATGGTCACTAAACTTGCTTATACCGATATTCTTACAAATGTCGGAAACCGTACAGCTTATATGGAACGTATCGAGGATATCATGAAAAAAGAAACTCCTGCAGGTATTGTTGCTCTTGATATTAACAATCTGAAAAAGGTCAATGATAATCTCGGTCATCCTATGGGAGACAGACTTATTCTTGAAAGTGCAGAAATAATACAAAGTTCTTTCAAGGGCGAGTGCTACCGTGTCGGCGGCGACGAATTTATGGTTATTGTAATTGCAGATGACATTGAACAGATTTGCTGTGACGGCATGAAGAAAATGCGTGAGCTTTGTCAAAAGCACAATGCCGATGAGGAAAAGAAATTTGATATCAATATAGCCTGTGGATTTGCTATTTTCAGCGAAGAAACACCTATGCATATCGTATGTTCGCTTGCTGATTCGAGAATGTATGAGAATAAAAAAGCTATGAAATCGGTCAATAATGCGTTAAATCAATAAAAATTAGCCATGACATTCAACGTCATGGCTTTTTTATGATGTTGTTGACATATATTTCTGAAAATGATATAATAAAGGCAACACCGCACAAAGCACGTCTGATGACTTTTTACGTCATAAACTTGCATATTTTCCGTCATAGCACACAAAATCTCCTTGCAATACAATAGTATTTCTGCACCGCTTTTATGCACTCTGACGAAAATCTGACTGCGTTTCTGCCATATAATCTTTGTGTGGGGTGCCTAAGAAAAAATCAGGAGGTATTAGTTATGCTGCAAAATATTACACCGCATAAACTTTTTAATCAATACAGCTTGAAAACCGTCTGTACACCAAATGATACTGTTTTGTGCTTCAGCGGCGGAAAACTGCTTATAAAGTCAGCTACAGATACGCTTATTTTCCCTAAAGCGGCAGAAACAGGCGATAATCTCAATTTCACCTACCTCTTTTCCGTGGACGGCGAAAAATACTTTCTGCTGAATGAACCCGAAATATCAGTTTCAGGTTTTGAATTTGCCGAACTCCGTGAAATCCGTGAGAAATACAGCCATAATAAACCTGAACTCTATGCTGCCTTTACAGGCAAACATCTCGCTGACTGGTACCGTGATACAAAATTCTGCGGACGCTGCGGCGGAAAAATGATTCATTCAGAAAGAGAACGTGCCATGATTTGCAGTTCGTGCGGATATACTGCTTATCCACGCATCATGCCTGCGGTAATAGTCGGCGTGATAAACGGAAACAGCATTCTCATAACACGCTATCGTGTGGGATACAGACATAATGCTCTGGTTGCAGGCTTTACCGAAATCGGTGAAACTATGGAAGAAACCGTTGCCCGTGAGGTAATGGAGGAAACAGGTCTTAATGTCAGAAATATCAGGTATTATAAGTCACAGCCCTGGGGAATTGCCAACGATATGCTTATTGGATTTTTCTGTGAGGTTGACGGCGAAACTTCAATCAGAATGGACGAAAATGAACTGAAGTATGCCGAATGGGTAAAACGGGAAGATATTGAATTACAGCCCGATGACCTTAGTCTGACTAACGATATGATGAGATACTTTAAAGAGCAGAGTATATGAATGCTTGTGAAGACTTGAAAAATAATAAATGATGTGTTATAATCAGTGCGAGGTGATATTAATGAGCGAACTTTCTGAAAAATATATTTCATCACATCTTTTCATGCAGCGTGAGGAAAATTTTGAACACGCTCCTATTGACAGAGAAATTGCATTTTATGAAAGTATAGGTACAGGAAATATTGAATTGGTGAGAATTTTTTCTACTCCTCTTTGCAGTGAAGGCTACGGTATTCTAAGCAAAGATCCACTCAGAAATCTTAAATATCACTTTGCTGTTTCAGCGGCTTTGATTGCAAGATACTGCATTAACAGGGGAATGACTCATGAAGAAGCTTATAGTCTTAGCGATATTTTTATCATGAAGGCTGATGAGTGTACTTCCGAAGCACAGGTTCACGCTATACACAGTGAAATGATAGAAGGCTATACACGCCACATGAGAGCCGTTCTGAACAGCGGTATCTATTCAAAGCAAATAGTTAAAGCCATTGACTATATAAGTGACCATCTTCACAGCCGTATAATGATAAATGAAGCTGCGGAATATCTTGATATAAGTGCTGCATACCTTTCAAGACTTTTCAAAGCTGAAACTGGCATACCTTTTTCGGAATATGTCAATAAGAAAAAGGCAGAAGAAGCGGCAAATCTCATGCTCTATTCGGAATACACCGATACCGAGATAAGCAGTTTGTTCGGATTCAGTTCACAAAGCTATTTCATCAAGGTTTTCAGAAAATACATGGGCATGACACCAAGAGATTATAAAAAACAGTCGGCTATGAACGGACTTATCAGAAAATAGCAAAAATCTCCCGAATTTTCGGGAGATTTTTGCGTTTGTAAGAATATTATTGCTCCACCAACTAAATCCTGAATTTTTCTGCTTGTCCTGAAGAAGAAATTCTGCGTCAGAAAACCTTGAAATACGAGGTCTCTCCCTGTGGGAGAGGTGTCAGCGAAGCTGACAGAGAGGCTGACCGACAGACCGGTATTCCTGCGGTTTTCTTCCTTGACTTTCTCCTT
>JAZQND010000107.1:0-9620 GCA_045627145.1 Ruminococcus sp.
CTATGCACAGCATCTGCTGCGTCAAGCCCTCTCGTAGTGCGAAAGCACGCCTTCGATGGCTTTTCTTGCATCTACTGTACCTATCTGCTTTTTCTTACTCAAAACGGGTTTTTAGAGGTGCCTTTAAGTCAACACCGCAAAAAGATTTTGCAGGGTTACTTTGAACTATACATTACAAATAGGAGAAGAATATGAAAGAATTAGTACTTGTCAAATATGGCGAAATGGCTCTCAAAGGTCTGAATAAGAAAACTTTTGAGGATATGCTTACAAAAAATATTAAACGCAGACTGAAGCCGCTTGGTAATTTCAAGCTTTACAGTGCCCAGTCAACTACATATATCCAGCCGCTTGATGATGATGCGGATTTAGGTGAAGTTGTTGACAGAGTTGGCAAAATTTTCGGTATAGCTGCACTTTGCCGTGCCTGCGTCTGCGAAAAGGACTTTGATGATATCTGCAATAAAAGCTATGAATACCTCGAAGATGTTCTCGGCTGTGCAAAAACATTCAAGGTGAATGCAAAACGTGCAGATAAGGCATTCCCTATGAAATCGCCTGAAATATGTGCTGAACTCGGCGGAAAACTGCTTGACAGATTCCCGAACCTGACTGTTGACGTAAAAAATCCGGAAGTTACTGTTACTGTTGAGATTCGTGACGAAAATGCTTTTGTTCATGCTGAAAATATAAAGGGTGCAGGCGGACTTCCTGTTGGAAGCAGCGGAAAGGCTATGCTTCTGCTTTCAGGCGGTATCGACAGCCCTGTTGCAGGCTGGATGATGGCTAAAAGAGGAGTTCATATTGCGGCTATACACTATGTCAGCCCGCCTTATACTTCCGACAGGGCACAGCTTAAAGTTGAACAGCTTTGTCAGAAGCTTACAGACTGGTGCGGCGGTATCGCTTTTTACTGTGTTCCGTTTACTGAAATTCAGGAGGCTATCAAGGACAACTGTCCGGAGGAATTCTTTACCATTATAATGAGAAGACTTATGATGGAAATTGCCCAGCGTATTGCCGCAAGGGATAATTGTCTCGGACTTATCACGGGTGAAAGCGTCGGACAGGTTGCAAGCCAGACTATGGCGGCTATTGCCTGTACAGATGCAGTTTGCAGAATACCTGTTTTCCGTCCGTGCATAGGTATGGATAAAACAGAAATTATTGACATATCCAGAAAAATAGACACATTTGAAACCTCAACCCTTCCTTATGAGGATTGCTGTACCGTTTTCACACCACGTCATCCAAAGGTTCGTCCATTACTGGCAGACGTTGAAAAAGCACAGAACAGCTTCGATTTTGAACCCCTTATACAGAAGGCTGTTGAAAATACAGAAATGAAAACATTCAATTACGAAGGCTGATTTTACAGTATTCGGTTAGGAGATATTAAAATGGCAGACATTAACTTTTTGGACTATACACCTGAAATAGCTGCTGAAAAAACTATAAGACTTCTAAAATCCATGAATTTGACCATTGCCTCTGCTGAAAGCTGTACGGGAGGACTTATTTCTGAATTGATAACTTCAGTTCCGGGAGCCTCGGATGTCTTTGAACTCGGTATATGCACTTATTCAGAACGTATGAAAAATAAATTTCTTGGAGTTTCTTCCGAAGAAATAGAAAAATACGGCGTTGTAAGCGAACAGGTAGCAAAGAGTATGGTCAGTGGACTGAAAGAATGCTCCTCGGCGGATATCTGCGTTTCTGTTACGGGTGTTGCAGGGCCGGGCGGCGGTACTAAAGAAAAGCCTGTCGGAACTGTTTATCTCGGATTTGATATATGCGGCAAACAGTTTGTATGTCTGCCTGAACTTTGGAAGCTTGCTGACAGAAGCAGAAATAATATCAGACGTTCTGCCGCAGCGTATGCATTTGCATTTATAGAAACTAAACTTTTGGAAACGGAGCAAAAAGATGAGCGATAAATTAAACGGTCAACCTGAAAAAACTACAGGCGGTTTAAGCAAGGCTGAAAAAATCAAGGCTATCAGGCAGTCTGTCAGAAATTCTGCAAATGACTGGGATGGAGAGCGTTCTGCTCATTTTCTGGATAGGGTAAACAAGGTAATTGACAGCCGACCTGCAAGAGATGATAATTTTGTCGGGGTTCTTGACGATATGCCCGAAGACAGCGTTCCTTCAGAGGAAATATATGAGGGACTGGGATTTTCTGATTTCCGTGAGATAATTCCTGATTCAGATATACCTCTTTTCGATTCGGACGGCAAACCACTGAACAGCAATACAGAACAGCCGTCAGCTCCTTCTTCAATGTCTGCTTTTCCAAAGCCTGTGAAAAGAGTTTATGCTGATGAGGATACACACGTTTTTGAGAGAAAAAATGCGAATTATGAGGATATGAGCGAATTTTTTCCGGAGCTTGAACCAATTCCGGAACTTCCTGTAAAAAAATCAGGTAAAAAGAAAAAGAAGAAAAAGCCGCTTAAAGAACGCTTTCTGGCTCTTTTTCCGCAAAAAGGAGACAGTCCTCTTGAATGCGTGAGAAAAATTGTGTTCCTTGCTTCGATAGTTGCAATAGTGGTATGCGGATATCTTATTATTGATTACTATACTGACCTCTGGCACAGTAAAAATGTCAATAATGAAATAATGGAGATTTATTATCAGTATCCGGATAACCGCAATAAGGAAACAGAGGACAAAGCTGAACAGAAATATTATGAAATGCTTGATGCTGCTAAAAAGCTTCTTGAAATTAATGGCGATGTCATAGGCGTTATCAGTATTCCTGAAACTCCTGTAAACAACCCTGTAATGAAGGCTAAAGATAATGGTAAATATCTCGATATCAAAATAAACGGTGATGAATCAAGAGCCGGCGAACTTTTTATGGACTACAGAAATAAGTTTGATCACGTTATAGATCATAAGCTTGCCGAGCCTAATTCAGGTAATCTTGTTATTTACGGTCATAATATGGGTAACAGAGAAATGTTCGGCTGTCTTAGAGAATATAAGACAGATGACGAATTTTACAGTAAGCATCCGCTTATATATCTTAATTCAAACTACGAATGCTATACATATAAGATATTCTCTGTTTTCCTCCTTGACGCAGAGGATAAGAGCGAAACCAAGTATGACTGCTGGAACAAGCTCGATTTCACGGATGAAACCGATTTCTATAACTTCGTTAATGAAGCCAAAAGAAGAACAGTTCGCCTTAACAGCGTTGATGTAAAATACGGCGATCCGATTCTCACTCTTTCAACCTGTAATACCGACCTTGGTGACAGAGGCAGACTTATTGTAATGGCAAGACTTGTTCGTGAAGGCGAAGATCCTATGGCAGGAACTAAGGACAGCAAGGTTAATCCAAATCCAAAAATGCCAACGTTCTACAACGATATCACAAATACTAAGTACGATGAAAATGCAGAATTTATTCCGTATGGACCTGACAGCAAAGAGGAGAAAAAATGAATAGAAACAAAAGAAAAATAACGTCAGCAGTATTGCTTGCTTCTGCCGTGTGGCTTGCAGGCTGTTCATCTTCGGAAAATAGTAAAAAAGTTCCTTCTGCTGACGAAATAGAAACAATTGCTTCAACCGAACCCGAAACAGAAGAAACAACAGACGCACTTCCTGCGGACTGGGCAAGTATGTATGAATTTGTTCCCTCTGAAAAGGGCATTTCAGGCAAAGCAAAACAATGGATGAAACTGAATAAGGATTACATCGGCTGGCTTAAAATCAACGATACGCTGGTAAATTACCCCATTATGCTTGATCCCGGTGAAACAGAGGCAAATGATCCGATATACGGCCCTGAAGGTTATGTTCCGAATGCTTTTTATCTCGATCATTACTGGGACAGAACCAGTTTCAGAGACGGTATCCCGTATATGGACTGGAAAGATGATTTTGAAGGTTCGCTTCAATCTGAAAATCTTGTGATATACGGTCATAATATGGCTGACGGAAGTATGTTTGGTTCTGTAAGAAGATACCGTCAGGACTATGATTTTTACTATCAGAGTCCTTTCGTTCAGCTTAGTTCACGATATAATGATTATGATTATGTAATTTTTGCGTTCCTTGTTACTCCCGGAAGCTATACCGCTACAGATTTCCATTACTGGGATATGGAGGAACTTGACACTAAAAAGGAATTTGATTCATACGTTCAAAACTGCCGAGGTCATCAGATGATAGATACAGGCGTTGATGTTCAGTATGGAGATCAGCTTCTCACTCTTTCAACCTGTTATGCAGATTACGATAATTCACGCTTTATTATCGTTGCAAGAAGACTCAGGGACGGCGAAAGTGCGGATGACCTCAATACTGTACAGAGAACCCCTGAATATCTGAAGGAACACCCCGAACTGAAAAAGTATCAGCCTGATTATAAGGGCGATGATACGTCATCAGACGAAAAGCCTGAAGCAGTTTCCGAAACAACACCGACTGAGAACGGAGTTGATACTGTAAATGAGTAAAATATTCAAAAAGACAGCGGCGGCAGTTTCAGGACTTCTGGTCTTTACTGCCTCATCAGGCTGGAGCAGTGCTTTTGCCGAAACCGTGACAGAATCGGCTTCGGAAGAAACGACTTCTGCTGTAAAAGAAGAAAATGATATCAAGGAAAAAGAGTGGGAAAAAGCTGATATTTCACAATACGGCGATACTCTTTCTCTGATAAGCTACGAACCTTCTACACTTGAACTTTCATTTATTGAGGAACAGAAAAATCCCTATGAAGGTCTTTCGGATGCAGAAATAGCTGCACTGGAAGTCGTAAAGGATGAGAAAAAATCAGCTTTGAGAAATATTCTTCCGACACTTTCTAAAAATGCCGCTAAAAGTAAGCTGAAAACACAGGGTTCTACTCCTGTTGAACCGCTTTCTTCCGGAGCTTATGTCGGTGATATTCCCGCACCTCAGCTTACTGCCGAGGTCAATCCGGAATCCGGACAGTTCGCATTTGTTACATACGGCTGGGGACATGGTGTAGGAATGAGTCAGAACGGTGCGAATTTCTATGCAACCTATGCAGGCTGGACTTATCAGGATATACTTTTCCATTATTATCCCGATACATACCTCATGAATACAGGTCTTACAGATGAGGAAGAACTGACAATTGCCGAAGAACCTGCGGGTACTACCCTTGAAGTTGTGGCGGCTATCGTAAACAATGAGGTTGGCGGAAGCTTCAATATTGAGGCTATCAAGGCACAGGCAGTTGCTGTTTATACATATTTAAAATATAATAATGACGATTCACATGACCTCAGAGGCAAAGAAGATCCTCCGCAAATCGTTATAGATGCTTGTGAATCGGTTCTTGGAGAAGCTCTTTTCTATGAAGGAAATTACGCACTTACCATGTTTTCGGCTTCATGCGGAGGCTGTTCGGCAAATTGCAGAGAGGTTTTCTATGCAGATTATCCGTATTTAAAAAGCGTTCCGAGTGAATATGATGCAGCTTATGATCCTCATTGGGGAACTGTTACATATATGGATGCAGAGGAAGTAAGAAAGAAAATTGAGGAAGAATATAAGATAGAGCTTTCCGATGAACCTGATAAATGGATCCAGCCGGTATACTCCGAGGAAACAGGCTACGTTACAGAAGTAAACATTGACGGTCAGAAAACTGTTAAGGGCTATCCTTTCTCTTATGCTCTTGGGCTGAAATCAGGCAAATTCAACGTTACATATACATATTAATGCTGATTTTTCAAATTAACTAAATCATTTGTGGCACTTTCAGGGAGTATTGTGCAATATTCCGTCTTGAATAATATCCGAAATTCTGATAAAATAAGTATATACTGACTTATTTGGTACACTTTTGAAGTTAAAATATTAAATCAATATTTGCCGCTATGTATTTTCGGGAGGTCGATTATGAAGTTTCATCATATTCCTGTTTTGCTTGAAGAATGTCTTGATGGTCTGAATATCAGTCCCGACGGTATATATGTTGACGGTACGGCAGGCGGTGCAGGACATTCCTCTGCAATAGCTGAAAAAATCGGCAAAAACGGCAGACTTATCGCTCTTGACCGTGATCCCGATGCTGTTGCGGCAGCTTCCGAAAGACTTTCATGCTTCAGCAATGCACAGGTCATTCACCGCAATTATTCTGAAATGAGAGCTGTTCTTGATGAGCTTGGCATTGGTTCGGTTGACGGCGTACTTATGGATCTGGGCGTTTCATCTTTTCAGCTTGATGAGGAAAGCAGAGGTTTTTCCTATCATGCCGATGCTCCGCTTGATATGCGTATGAGCAAGGAGGGTATGAGTGCGGCTGACCTTGTTAATACATATTCCGAAAATGAGATAGCAAGAATACTTTTTGAATACGGCGAGGAGAAATTTTCAAGAAAAATTGCCGCAAATATCGTAAAAGCAAGAGAGGAAGCACCAATCGAAACTACTTCACAGTTTGCAGATATAATAAGAAACAGTATTCCGCAAAAGGCAAGACGTGAAAAAAATCCGTGTAAAAAGTCGTTTCAGGCTGTAAGAATAGCTGTAAACGGCGAATTTGACCATCTTTCCGAAGGTCTTGAGCAAGCTTTTTTCAGTCTTAAACCGGGAGGCAGGCTTGCTGTTATTACATTCCATTCCCTTGAGGACAGAATTGTTAAGCAGAAATTTGCCTCATGGTGTAAAGGCTGTATTTGTCCGCCTGATTTTCCGCAGTGTGTATGCGGTCATAAGCCTGAAGGCAGACTTGTTAACAGAAAGCCGATTGAAGCGGATATGGACGAGCTTGAATTTAATAAAAGAAGCAGAAGTGCAAAGCTAAGGGTAATAGAAAGGTGTTCCGAAAGCGATGACTGATAATTCTTTAAATGCATATTTGAATGATGAAACTGCGGCTTCTTCTGAAAACAAAAGAACCGCAAATAATGATAAAAAACCGGAATCAAGAATAGGTTCGGTCATAATGATGATACTTATTTCTATTATTGCAGCGGGTATGCTTGGTTCTGTTATTTATTCCCTTGATAAACGGAATACCATGTATAACAGGCTTGCTGTTCTGAAAAATGACCTTAAACTTGCAGAGGCTGAAAATGTCAGGCTTCAGTCTGAGCTTGACAGTGAAATGTCGGCAAGAAATGTTGAAGACTATGCTGAAAATGTTCTCGGCATGAAAAAAATAGATTCTTCACAAATAGAATATATTAAGATCCGTACAGGCGATATTGTAAGCATTCCTGCAAAGGAAACCGATATTATAACAAAAGTAAAGAAATTTTTTGATGATTGTGTGGAATATTTCAGAGGGTAGTACCAATATAAATATAGTAAAGGACTGCCTTATATACGCTTCATTTTGGGGGAAGCGTCAGTAGAACACGAAGATAACAGCGGGTGATATTCAGAAAACCATGAGGGCTTTTGTGCTTGAAAGCCATTCATTAAGTTTGCTGTAACGGGATTTGCCGTAATGCTTCCCGTGCTGTGTATCATTTGAAGATGTTCATGGGGCGGGGCGTAATAACCCTGCCTTTTTCATTGCCATGTCTGTTTTTCAATTGATTAAAGGAGATATTGTATGACTAATAATAATCCGACAAATAAAATGAAATTCAGGGTAAAAGTCATTATGACAGGAGTTTTTTTCTGTCTTTTTGCAGCAGTTGCAGTAAGATTTTTCAAGATATCAGTTATAGATAATGAATTTTATCAGGAAAAAGCAAACGACCAGCATTTTGGTTCTATTTCAATTTCGGCTCACAGAGGCTCAATTTATGATTCAAAGGGTGCGGCACTTGCAAGAAGTGCATCTGTTTATAAAATCTTTCTTGATCCTAAGCTTTTCCGTAAGAATATGGAGTCGCTTGAAGATGAAATAATGAAAAGAAATGCTGATAAGGCAAGCGGAAAATATGTTCCAGAATATGATGAGAACGGCAATGAAATTAACGTTCTTCCGTCATCTGTTGAGGAATTTAAGGAAGAAGCTGTTAAACTGCTTTCTTCAAAGCTTGAAATGTCGGCTGAAAAGGTAAAGTCTGCAATGGAGGAAAATTCACAGTACAGTGTTCTCCGTGACCAGGTCGAGAAAGAGGTCGCAGACGAAATAATTGAATATTTCAATAAATATGGCATAACTTCAATTGATATTCAGGCTGATACAAAAAGATATTATCCGCAGAATGAGCTTGCGGCTTCTGTCATCGGCTTTACAAACGGCGACGGAGAAGGTGCTTACGGTATTGAAGCTTATTACGATGATTACCTTTCAGGTACTGACGGAAGAACGCTTTCTGCACAGGATTCCGCAGGCAATGAGCTTCCTTACAGATATTCAAAGACCTTTTCTCCTCAAAACGGAGCTGACGTTTATCTTACTCTTGACATGACAATTCAGCATTATCTCGAAAAACACCTGAAGGAAATGGTTGAGAGCAAACAGGTAAAAAACCGTGGCTGTGCTATTTTGATGAATGCAAAAACAGGTGCAATTTACGGTATGGCTACATATCCGGGATTTGACCTGAATAATCCCCGTGAAATAACAGATCCCGCTGCTGCTGCAAAAATAGCCTCACTTTCAGGTGATGCGGCATCAAAGCTTATAGCCGAAGAACAGGAAAAACAGTGGAAAAACAAGTGTATCACCGAAACCTATGAACCCGGTTCGGTTTTCAAGGTTCTGACAAGTGCGTCTGCAATAGAGGAAGATGTTATAAACTATACCAGCGGCTATTACTGTGAAGGCTTCAAGAAGCTTCCGGGCGTTGAAAAGCCGATAAACTGCCACGAAACAGGAGGTCATAAACAGCAGACCTTCCAGCAGGCACTTATGAATTCATGTAACCCTGCATTTATGGAGATCGGTGAGGCTCTCGGAATTGAACGTTTCTGCTATTATTTCGATGCTTTCGGTCTTAGCGAAAAAACAGGAATAGATCTTCCTGCCGAAAATCAGGGCTGGCCGTTTCAGGATATGAACTACGTTGACCTCGCAGTTGGTGCTTTCGGTCAGGGTGTAACCATTACTCCTATTGAAATGATAACCTCTTACTGTGCCGCAATTAACGGCGGATATCTGCTCCAGCCTTACGTTGTTGAAAAAATCGTTGATGAGGACGGCAATATAGTTCTCAAAAATGAAAGAAAGGTAAAAAGACAGGTAGTTTCCGAAGATACTTCTGCTAAAATGCGTGATGCTCTTTATCATGTCGTTGCAGACAGCAAGACGGGTAATGTTAAGATAACAGGATACACGATCGGCGGTAAATCAGGTACCTCTGAACGTATCAGCGTTGATAAGAACGAATATGGTGCTTCTTATGTCTGCTTCACACCTGCCGAAGATCCTGAACTTATTCTGCTCGTGCTTGCAGATATGCCTGATAATTCCTCTGAAAACTATTACGGAAGTCAGGTTGCCGTTCCGACAGCAAGAAATATTCTTACTGATGTTCTGCCTTATCTCGGCTACAGTCCGCAGTATACAGCCGAGGAACTTGCAAATCTTGATGTAAAGATACCTCTCCTTGAGGGTTCTGTAGATGATGCAAAGGCTACTCTTGACGGTCTTGGAATCAAATATAAAATAATCGGAAACGGTATAGAAGTTGTTGCACAGTCACCTTCAACAGGTTCTTCAGTTT
>JAZQND010000108.1:0-25053 GCA_045627145.1 Ruminococcus sp.
AGGTACAGTAGATGCAAGAAAAGCCATCGAAGGCGTGCTTTCGCACTACGAGAGGGCTTGACGCAGCAGATGCTGTGCATAGCTGCTTTTTCTCAGAAGGGGTTTTTAGAGGTGCCCTTTAGTTGGTGGAGCAATATATGCTGTTTATAAAGCTGAAAGTTCACCTTTTTCGTCAATATCAATGTCTATGATGTCACCGGCAGACAAATTTCCGCCTATTATCCTCTTTGCCGCAAGAGTTTCAACTTTACGCTGTATGAATCGTCTGAGAGGTCTTGCACCAAAATTCGGATCATAACCGCAGTCAACTATATACTGCTTTGCGGCATCACTTATATTTATGCGGATATGCTTGTCATCAAGACGTTTCTGCAAATCTTTCAGCATGAGGTCAACTATATTCATAATTTCAGATTTTCCAAGAGGCTTATAGAAGATAATTTCGTCAAGACGATTAAGAAATTCAGGTCTGAACTGACTTTTCAGCAGTCCCTCAACCTTTTCTCTTGCCTCTGCCGTAATTTCGCCATCATCGCCTATTCCCTCAAGAATAAACGGTGAACCAAGATTTGAGGTCAGAATTATGATAGTATTCTTGAAATCAACTGTACGTCCCTGTGAATCGGTAATACGTCCGTCATCAAGCACCTGAAGAAGAATATTGAAAACATCGGGATGTGCTTTTTCTATCTCATCGAAAAGCACTACAGAATAAGGCTTTCTGCGTACTGCTTCGGTAAGCTGTCCGCCTTCATCGTATCCGACGTATCCGGGCGGCGCTCCTATCAGTCTGCTTACGCTGAATTTCTCCATATATTCGCTCATGTCTATACGGATAATATTGCGTTCATCGTCAAAAAGTATCTCTGAAAGTGCCTTGGCAAGTTCTGTTTTTCCAACACCTGTAGGGCCGAGGAAAAGGAATGAACCAATAGGTCTGTCGGGAGACTGTATTCCTGCACGGGAACGCAGAATCGCCTCGCTTACCTTAGTTACAGCTTCGTCCTGTCCTATTACCCTCTTATGGAGAAGTCCCTCAAGGCCGAGAATCTTCTCTTTTTCGCCTTCCATAAGCTTTGAAACAGGTATACCTGTCCAGCGGCATACAATTTTTGCTATTTCGTCTTCTGAAACTTTATCACGAAGCAGTTTTTCGCCTTTCTGGTCTTGTTCAGCCTGATGTTCACGTTCTTCGAGTTCCTTTTTAAGCTGCGGAAGTCTGCCGTATTTCAGTTCAGCCGCCTTGTTAAGGTCGTATTCACGTTCAGCTCTTTCAATTTCGCCATTAAGCTTTTCAAGTTCCTCACGAAGTTTCTGTACGGCTGAAATATCGTTTTTCTCATTTTCCCACTTTGCCTTCATGCTTTTCAGGTTTTCACGGAGTTCAGCAAGTTCCTTCTGAATTTCGCCAAGATGCTCCTGAGAAATATTGTCACTTTCTTTTTTTAGTGCGGCTTCTTCAATTTCATACTGTACTATTTTTCTTGATATAACATCAAGTTCAGTAGGCATGGAGTCCATTTCGGTTCTTATGGTAGCACAGGCTTCATCAATAAGGTCTATTGCCTTATCCGGCAGGAAACGGTCTGTTATATATCTGTTTGACAGCACAGCCGCAGAAATAAGTGCGTTATCATGTATCTTTACGCCGTGGAAAACCTCGTACCGTTCTTTAAGTCCACGAAGAATTGATATTGTATCCTCAACGCTCGGCTCTGCAACCATAACAGGCTGAAAACGTCTTTCAAGTGCCGGATCTTTCTCGATATACTGTCTGTACTCATTAAGTGTTGTAGCACCGATACAGTGCAGTTCTCCTCTTGCAAGCATAGGCTTCAGAAGGTTTCCTGCATCCATTGCACCGTCCGATTTGCCTGCACCTACAATTGTATGAAGCTCATCAATAAACAAAAGTATCTGACCATTGCTGTTTTTTATTTCGTTAAGAACAGCTTTCAGACGTTCCTCGAATTCACCTCTGTACTTTGCACCTGCAACCAATGCTCCCATATCAAGTGAGAAAACCTTGCGGTCTTTCAGGCTGTCAGGAACGTCCCCCGCAACTATTCTCAAAGCAAGTCCTTCGGCTATTGCAGTTTTTCCGACACCAGGCTCACCTATCAGAACAGGATTATTTTTTGTTTTTCTTGAAAGTATGCGTATTACATTTCTTATTTCACTGTCACGTCCGATAACGGGATCAAGCTTGTTCTGGCGTGCAAGTCCAACCAACTCCTGACCATACTTTGTGAGAACATCGTATGTTTCTTCGGGATTCTCGGATGTAACACGGGTATTTCCCCGCACAGACATCAAAGCACTAAGAAATCCGTCACGGCTGATATTATATGTTTTGATAAGCTTTGAAACAATGCTGTTGCTGCAGTCTATAAGGGCAAGCATGATATGCTCAACAGAAACGAACTCGTCCTTCATATTGCCTGCGAAATTTTCAGCGGATGTTAAGACTCTGTCACACTCGGCTGAAAGCGAAATGTTGCTGCTTCTTCCGCTTCCTGTGACTTTCGGCAGCAGACCGATTTGTTTGTCGGTTTCATTTTCAAGGAAATCGGCATTGACATTCATTTTCTTCAGAAGCTGTGGAACAAGACCGTTATCCTGTTTCAAAAGTCCTGCCAGAAGATGAATTGGTTCGATAACGGAATTTGACTGCATAACCGCAATATTCTGAGCCTTTTTAACTGTTTCGATAGATTTCTGGGTTAGTTTCTCTGCATTCATAACATTATCCTCCTTACCGCAATACCCCACAATTTCAGTGCTGTATTGCCTTATATCATGTATTCATTGAGAATTTCCGAATATTCATGTTCAATTTCAGGCGAATATTTTGAGAAATCCTGTGGTGACGAAAAAAATAATTGTATGGCTTTGTTCAGATGAGTAATATACCGGCTTATAGCCTCCCCTGAATCCCCGCTGTTCAGACCGCTTTTAAGAAGTTTCCTCACAAAACAGCCTGAAGTCAGCTCACAGCCGTAGTCGTTTCTTCCCATTGCCGCAATAACAGCCGATTCAAACTTTGCACGGTATACAAAAAAGCTGTTGAAAAGCTCGGTCAGCGAAAGGCTCTGAGTTCTTATCTGTACTTTTAGTGTACCCAGTCTTTCGTCAGGAATACGTTCAAGTTCGACCTTATAGCTGATAGTCGGACGATATTTATAGTCCAGAGCTGTTTTTATGGTCAGAAGTGAGGCTGAACGCTGCTGCTGAACCTGAAAAGAAGTGCTGACAAGTTCAGCAAGGGAATCAAATATCTCACGCATTCTCATTTCAGGAGTCACGCAGGAAAGATGTTCCGCAAGAATCTGATTTATGAGATTTGAACGGCTTGTACCAAGTCTGTAAGCCTCTTCGTCAACCGCTTTCACAACGTTGTCCATAAGAACAAGGCTGTAGACGCTTTTTTTCATATTTAGCCTCCTTCTTTCAAGCAATCTTTAGAACCTGAACAAATTATAGCACGAATTATATAACTCGTCAAGCATTTTATATAATTTTTCACGCAAGTTTCATATTGTAAAAAAAATCCACCCTATCGGATGGACGGTGTTCAATCCAAACGGTCAAACCGTTTAGCACTGTAGACTGAACAAAGAATAAGTTAAATGAAGTTATTGAGAATAGAAAACATGAAAAAATTACAAATGAAAGGGTTTGGTTTTATTAACTAACAAAACTATCTCTATGGCGAGCAAGTGAATTCAATTAATGTATTAAGCACATGAGAGGGGAGGGTACTTAATACTTTTTGCCAATATTCTTCATTTGCTGAATTTATTATATTGCAAAAACAGTTTTTTGACAATATATATTTGTAACCAAAACTGAATATTTGTATACTTTTCTCTTTGTTTTTATATTTTTTCATGATAACTTTTTATTAATATGTTTTTTCATGTTACAAATTTACATTTTGCTCATTACGATATTCTTTTATTAAAACAGCAGCGGACAAAGCACACCTGACAGCTTTATTTCCATATTTCTCATCATCTTGCACAAAGATTTCTTGATATGCTACAGTATGCCTGCAAAATTTCTGTACAATCTGACGAAAAAATCAGACTTCTTTTCTGATGCACAATCTTTATACGGTATTGCCAAATTTAAAAGCACTTCCATTAAGAAAGTGCTTTAGAATCTTATTCAAATGTAACCAGATTTTGTCCGTCTGAAAGAGTAAACTCCTTACCCTCTTTGCCGTCAATAATAGTTTTATACGAGCTTCCTACGCCGATTTCAGGTGTAAGCATCATAAGACAGCGGAAATTATTATGGGGCTGAAACGACACCATCTGCGTAGAGTCAAGCAGCATCTCAACCGTGCTGTCAGCATCATACGAACCTCCGAGGTCAACCACAACAAACGGATTCACCGAAGTTGAAGGCGTTGTAACCTGATTGCCTGCCGCAAAAAGACTTCCTCCGGTATAATTCAGTGCAGCTCCTGCATATACCGAACTTTTCTCCTCTTTTGTTCCACCTGATATCACACATCTGCCGCCGTTGATATTAATTGTTCCTTTCGATTTCAAGCCGTTTGTGCCGCCAAATACGGTTAACTCTCCCCCGTTGACAGTTATATCGTCGTGAGCAAATATTCCTGATTTAATTGAATTGATTTCAAAAATTCCGTCCTCAATTATAACGTCGTCATCGCTTGCAATGCCGTGAGCATTATTGGAATAAATGCAAAGTTCTCCGCCGCCCTTGATTCTCAATGTATCATTTGAAAAAATAACACCGTCGTTTATCTTATCCTTGGCACCGTCTTTCAGGACGGATGTTGTGCCGTCAAGCAGTTCAACCGTACACTTTTTCGCTTCATCAATAAAAATTGCAGGACCTGATTCGTTTGCAATGTCAACACCATCAAGGACAACTTTAACTTTCTCCTCTGTATCCGTGCATACACGAAGCTGACCGTTATCCGTACTGCCTGAGACAAGGTAATCTCCACCCGCCGTAATAGTTACGATATTCCCTTCTGCCGTGACATTTTCGCCTTTTATCTTAGGTGAAGAACCCATTGTTATTTCGGCTGTATATTCATTTTCTGACGTTTCTTCCGAAGTCTGAGGCTTTTCCTTAGAACCCATATCTCCGCCCGTCTGTGAACTGCTGTTTCCGCCGCTTTCCGAGGACGAACCGCCTGATGCCTCAGAAACTGTGGTTGTGCTGTTTTTCTTGGAAGAAGCCGTCGTCTTTGCAGAATTTCCTGTTGTTGAAGAAGTTGCTTTTTCGCTTTTCTTCTTTGATTCGGCAGAAGTTGTTTCAGTAGATTTTTCGGTAGTATTTTCAGCAGTTGAGGCAGTCACGTTTTTTTCAGTTACAGAAGTTTCTTCCTGAACTGCTGAAGTATTGTTTTTTTCTGTTTTCTCATGTTTATCACCGCATGAACAGGCTGCAACCATAAGAGAAACAGCGGCTGAAGCGGCTAAAAATCTTCTGTAATCCATATTTATCACTCCAATATACAAAATCGCACAAAGCCGTTTTACACGACTTTGTGCTTTTTTCTTAGTTTTCGTAAATCTTGTCGTCGTATTTGAAGAAGACAAGATTAATTGTCATATTTCCGTTAAGTGAGCGAAGCTCATCAACAAATTTCTTCTGGTCAATGTTTTCGAGAACATCAACGCTGTAGATAAGTTCAAACAGCGTACCAAAATTAGTAGTTTTAACTCTTCTAAGCTTGTGGAAAGTGGTGTATCTGTTAAGAACCGGTTCAAAAACGCCCTGATAATCAAGGTTTTCAGGAATTGCAATTTTCAGTGTCATGTGACGCTTCTTACAGCCGCCGAAGTCGATTTCTGTAAGAACGAACAATACAGCACCAAGAATGATGAAGAAAACGATTGCAAAACCCACATAACCTATTCCGCAGGCTGTTCCGGCTGACATTGCAAAGAAAATGTAGGCTATATCTTTCGGATCTCCCGCAACACTTCTGAATCGAACCAACGTAAACGCACCTGCAAGACTCAAAGCACCTGCCGTTGTATTAATAAGGAGAAGTATCAAGGCAACTATCGTAGGAAGCATTATCATAGTAAGTACATAACTTTGAGAATAGCCTTCTTTTCTATGTGTAACTATGTATATCATGCTTATAAGGAAGCCGAGAACCAACGCAGCTCCCACACAGAGGAAAAATTCCCCTGCCTTGATAGTAGAAAGTGCAGATGACGAATTATTGATTATAGAATCACCTGATTCGTAGTATTTGGAAAGTACATTTCCGAAAAAGCCGTGTTCAAACATAAGATTTTACGCTCCTGTTCATAATAAAAGTTTTATCAACCATCGGTAACCCCGATATATAAACGTGTCTTTCGCTGACAGTCTGCTGTCTTTCAGCAACCTGTTCCATGACGAAATTCTGATAAGCCCTTCCATACTTTGAGAAGCTTGTTTTATAGATTTCAAGCTCTGAAAGTTTTGAAACGAGCCAGTCAGGAATGGCGTTTGATACCTTGACTTCCATAAGCCTCTGGTCAGCACCAATAATATAGTTTCCATAGCTTTCATAACCAAGACCGAGGTCAAAGCGGCGTTCTGTGATTTTTCTATCAAAGGTAAGACGGAAATCGTGGTCATCCTTACCGAAGAAAGCCTCTCGCTGATAGCTTATGTACTGTTTGGGTGCTATAGGGTATGAATCAAGAAAAACGTCCAGTTCTCTGAAAACCTGTTCTGTGATATACTTTGAGCATTCAGGCTTAGTACGGTTTGCAAAATAGGCATCAGATTCTTCAAGCGTCATCGACACTCTTCTTTTAGTAACGATACCGCCGATTTTCTTTTTTATTTCAAGAAAAACACGGTCGTCAGGCGAAGCGGGTGAATAATAGCTGCGAAGTCTTATTTTCTCTTTATAATAAGGTTTGGAAAGTGATTCTCTGATAAGGTAATCATCAGGGGTATCATAATATATATTATAGATACCATATTCCTTTCCTCCAACGCAGTAATCATCAGGATTCATATACTTTGAAACAACTTCCATGAGTCCGTTATACTGTTCCATATTAAGGAGAAATTTGATTTCTTTACGAGCAAATGTATTTATAGCCATAAGCGTCTTCGTCACGGCAGTGCCGCCCGAAGCTTCACACTCCTTTCGTATCGTCTGATTATATTTTAGCGTTTGTTTCTTAAAATAATCTTAATAGCGATTAAGGTTTCCAATTCCCAAAACCTTCACACAAATTTCTCTTTTGGCAATAATTCCCAGTATTACGTTTTTATATTTATATTTTTGTACTTTCTTTTCTTCTTTTGCAAGATAAAAACTATCATGAAGTTTATATTTCGTACATTTCATGATAATATTTAATTAAATGATTCTATAATTTAATTATCCCAGCTTTCTTTTAACAAATTACTTTGCCATGCGGATATGCTTTATTCAGTTTCACATCCTCAAAAAACCTATTTATCCTCCCGGTTTTCGGCAATGAATCTGCGTTCAACATTTTTCCAGTAATCACCTGCATAGTCTATGCCGACTCTTGGGGCTTTTCTGATATCCGGACGAAAACCGTCATCTTCTATCCGGATTTTGCTGTTTCCGCAAACAGGCTCACCATTGAAACTGCCGTCTATGCAAAGATACTTTGTAAGTTTTGCCGGACCGCAGTGCTTTTCGCCTGCACGAATAAGAACTCCCTGCGGAGAATCTTTTTCGCCTGTGATAATATTCATCAGCCAGTGCATACCATAGCAAAGATAAACGTAAATCACGCCGCTTTCGCCGTAAAGTATCTCGGTACGCTTCGTTCTGCCTTTTGAAGCATGGCAGGCAAGGTCTTCCTCACCGCCGTAGGCTTCTGTTTCGGTTATACGTTCACGAATCTCCGTGCCGTCATCAAGTCTGCGTACCAATATTTTTCCGACAAGTTCCCTTGAAACGTCGATAACATCACGATTGAAGAATTTCTCGTCAAGTATTTCCGCCATGGCTACTTCACCCTAAGCTTTTGTTCAAGTTCCGTATCAGGTCTTATAAAAGCAGTCTTATAATTAGTAAAAATAACCTTTCCCGGTTTAGCACCGGTTGGTTTTTTCACATATTTTGCAAGGCAGTAGTCAACGGGAACAAGTGTGGAATTACATCCTCTGCTGTTTACTGAAGCGATAACAGCCGCTTCTTCAATTGTACTGTCAGGCGGAGTTGAACCGTCCGTCAAAATCAGGACATGAGCACCTGTTATACTTTGCGTATGCAGCCATATATCGCTCTTTTCAGCAAACTTCAGAGATAACTGGTCATTCTGATGGTTATTCCTTCCGACAAGAATAGTGTATCCATCGCTTGACCTGTACTCAATCGGCGGTAAAGCCTTGGGAGGTTTGACCTTTCCACCGGCGTACTTTATATAACCTTGCTCACGAAGTTCAAGTCGCAGCTGGATTATATCATTTTCAGAAGCCGCTCTTGTAAGGGAATCAAAAACGCTGTCGAGATACTGAAGTTCCTCCTCGCCCTTTTCAATCTGGACTGCCAGCATATTTTCGGCAGTGACGGCTTTCTTATACTCGCTGTAATAGTGCTGTGCATTTTGTGACGGAGTTTTTCTCACATCAAGCTTAACTTCAACAACAGGACAGCTTTCGTCGTAGAAATTTTCAAGCCAAGCTGAACTATCACCTTTTTTGATTCTGAACATATTTGCAGAAATCAGGTCACCAAACAGCTTATTCTGCTCCTTGTTTGCACAAGCTGAAAGTTCTTCACGCTGAACCGCAATACGTCTTGCGGTTCTCTCTGTAAGATTCACAAGAAGTTTAAAAAGGTCATTTGCACGCTGTTTTGTACGGGCTGAACGGTCACGTTCAAAGTAGAAATAATCGAGGAGTTCCGAAGCCGAACCAAGTTCTTTGGTATACATAAGCGTACCAAACTGTGATAGGCGGATAAAAGAAAAATCTTTAAGCTGACCTTCCTTATCGCTGACGGCTGAAAAGCAGCATTCACTGCTAAGGAGCTGTTCACGGGTACGTTTTATGGCAAAAAGAAGCCTGTCGAGGTAGTCACCGTCAATGGAATCGCTTTCAAGGTGAATACCTTTACCGGCAAAAAACGTCCATTCACGGGCGAGTATCGGAGAAATTCCCTCAAAGACACGGATAAGAGCCTTTGAAAGTTCCGCAGGATTAACCTCACGGAGTTTAGCAATAATTTCATCAGGTTCAGCAGAAAGGAAATTCAAGCGGTCATCTCTTGGCGGAAGTGTGTAACGCATCCCCGGAAGCACCATTCGTTCACGGGACATCTCCTCATCAACACGCTTGATGCTGTCAATTACCTTTCCCTCGTGGCTGATAATGATAAGATTTGAACATCTTCCCATTATTTCGCAGGCAAGGGTTACAGTTACTATATCGCCGAGTTCATTGACGCATTCAAAGTCCAGATAGAGGACTCTCTCAAGACCGTCCTGACGGATATCAATAAGCTTGCCGCTTCCAAGACGCTTACGCAGAAGCATACAGAACATAGGCGGAGTTTGCGGATTATCGACATTCTTTTCAGTTATGTGGATTCTTGCACTTCCTGCATTTGCAGAAATATAGAGCTTTTTACTGCCTTGTCTTGTACGGACAGAAATAATGATTTCTTCCCTTGAAGGCTGATGGATTTTTTCTACTCTGCCGCCGATAAGCGGTTGAAGTTCTGATTTAACAGCATAGAGAAATGCACCGTCAAGTGCCATCTAATCAATCCTTTATAATAAATTTTGGTCAGCCGCACTAATCAAAAATTGTGCAGGCGATATAGAATTGAGTTTGTGAAGCAATATTTGAGTTTTCAAAATGTCGGTCATCTCTCAACAATATTATTATATCACTTCACAAAATATAATTCCAGTCATTTCTTGCGATATATTAGTAATTCAAAGTCAGCTTTTGTGCAGATTGAGCAAATTTTTTCAAGACGTTCCTGTTGAATGCGGTTTGTCCTGTAATAATAAGGAGTCATTGAAAAGAGAGAACGGACATCTTCACTGTTATCCAGTTCCATATTATAAGAAATATGCTCTTTTTCAAGGAACGTAAAGCCGTCAAGCTCATAAGGCTTCACTTCGTTTTTATACGGGATTTCATATATCGCCTGTTTTAATTCCCATAGATGATAAACCGAAGGAATAGCCATTGCCATTATCCCGTTTTTCCGCAAAACACGGGTATATTCTTCACCGCAGTAAGGAGCGAACATTGTAACCAGCGTATCGCAGGAAGCCGTTTTGATAGGTATATGAAAGACGCTTGCCGCTGCGAACGTAATATTTCTCTTTCGTTTGGCAGCAGCCTCAACCGCAATTTTTGATATGTCAATTCCGTAAATTTCAGCCGCATCTTCCGACTGATTTAGTTTATCATAAATTGCGGTTGTATAGTAACCTTCACCGCATCCGGCATCAAGCAGAACACTACCTTCAAAATATTTTCCGACATAATCACAAAGCTTATCTTTAAGCGGCGAATAATAGCCTTTTTCAAGGAAGTTACGTCTTGCGTTCACCATAAACTTATTATCACCGTGAACACTTTTTCCGATGTGTTTTGACAGCAAAAGATTTACATATCCGCTTCTTGCCACATCAAAACTATGCCCTTTTTCACAAACATAGCTGTTTTTCTTCAATTCAAGATTTTTGCCGCATATAGGACATATCATTATTCCCATTTCACACCTCATATATACCTGCACGGATCGGCGGAATCTTCTGCAATTTCAACGTCAAGCTGTGGAAACTTTCTTTCAAGAACACGCCTTATCTCCCACAGAATCATATTTTCCGTATGGAAATGTCCGCAGTCGAAAACGGTAAAACCGTAATTTTCTGCTGTTATCCACACATCATGCTTGATATCACCGGTAAGAAGAGTATCGCAATTTCTGTTCATCGCCAAACCAAGCATCGATCCTCCCGAACCTGAACAAATCGCAATTTTTGATACGCTCATACTTTGCCTTGAAAGCCTGATATACTCACAGCCGAATATCTCTTTGAGCGATTCACCAAATTTAATAGGTGATACACGTTCTTTAAGCGTGACAATATATCCGAGACACTCACCGTTGCCAACCTCCTCAAAGGGTTCAGGCTCACACTCAAGCTCATATTTTTCTGCTATTTTACGCACAATTTCGCTGTTTGTGCCGCCTTTTGCAATATCAAGATTTGTATGCATAGAGATAGCGGCAATATCGTTATCAATAAGCTTGTAAACAGGTGAAAAGCGGTCAATTTTTTTCAGTGGCTCAAAAATAACAGGATGATGCGAAATAATCAGTTTAGCACATTTTTCGGCTGCCTCTGAAATTACAGCATTCGTGATATCAAGACTAAGCAGCACTCTGCGGCATGACATATCATAATTTTCAACCAGCAATCCCGAATTATCCCATTTTTCCTGCAAGTCAAACGGGTAAACCGAATCCAGATAATTATAAACGTCCTGAATCCTGACCTTATCTGTGCCGTTTTCCATACGGTAACTCAAAACCGCATAATGCTCGGATTCAGCATTTTTTCCTGCATTTTTCAGATTTTCACTGATTTTTGCCAGTCTTTCCGCCTCACGTTTTCTATATTTAACAGCAGTTTCGTCTGTATCATCAAAAAATCCGAAAAGAGCCTCGGTTTCGGTAAGCTGCTGCCACTCATTTGAGGGCTTGGCAACCATTACAACATACATTTTGTCGCCGTCCTCAACCGCACGTTCTGTTACTATCTCAAACTGATATTCGTAAAGCTTTTTTCGCAGTATTTCAGGCTTTGACATAGGCTGAAGGATAAGTCTTATATCTGAATCAGTATCAATTGCCGGATTTTCAAGGATATCTGCAATAGTTTCTCCGCCCATTCCGGCGATAACAATATCAGATACTCCTTCAAGCGGGACATTATCAAGTCCGTCGGAAAGAATCAATTCCACTTTATCCGCAATGCCGTATTTCTCGACAGTTTTTCGTGCTGATTCCAAAGGACCTTCATTGATATCGGAAGCGATAACTTTGCTGCATTTTCCTGAAATTATTAGTTCGGCGGCGAGGTAAGCATGGTCTGTTCCAACATCACAAACTACTCCGTTTCCACTGACAAGTTCCGCACAGACTGTTAATCTATTATCAAGCATTTTTGCACCTCTCAATATAAAAAATAAGGCATACCGTCTGCCAGTATGCCGTCAAAAATTCTTTGACATAACCGTACCGGAATTGTACGGCAATACTATAATTACTTTTTAGCTGCGAAATGGGCATTAAGCTTTGCAACAAGTTCATCAGGATCTGTACCATGAACAGCACAAGCTTCCTCAATTGTTTCGCCTCTTGAAGCGGGACAGCCAAGGCAGTGCATACCTATTTCGAGGAAATAATTTGAAACGCTGAAATCAGTGTCAAGGATATCTCCGATAATAGTTTCCTTAGTAATCTGCATTTTTATTCCACCTTTCATGGTAAAATATATATCAACAAAGCTGAAAGCTTCACCAATATCGAACATAAAATCCCAGCACAGCCGAAAAAGCTGTGCTGTCGGACTTTTGTTAAAGCAACACCACACAAGAAATGTGTGGCAGAAACATAGTCAGATTTTTCGTCACAGTGCATAAAAACGACGCATGAATAACAGTTTGTTAATGACTGTATATTTCAAGTAGTTTTTGTGTGCTATGACGGAAAATATGCAGGTTCATGACATACAAAGTCGTTAGACGTTCTTTGTGCGATGCTGCCTTAAAATTATGCTTCGTTCATTTTTGCAAAGCACTCACTGCAATAAACAGCTCTGCCTTCCTTTGGCTCAAAAGGAACCTTAGCTTCGCCGCCGCATGAAGCACAAGTAGCTGTATACATAACTCTTTCAGCTCTGCCGGCGTTCTTTCTTGCGTCACGACAAGCCTTACATCTCTGTGGCTCGTTAACGAATCCTTTTTCTGCATAAAATTCCTGTTCGCCTGCTGTGAAAACGAATTCGTTTCCGCACTCCTTGCAGACTAATGTCTTGTCTTCGTACATTTTACAATACCTCGCTTAAATTAATTAGACCACGGTTGGATTCACACCCACATCTTTGATTAACAACGCTCTTGGATTAAGCTACACGGTCACATCTCTGAACCTGTTTATATTTCCGTAAGGACAGGTTATAGTTTTTTCGCAAATCACATAAAGTGACTGCGTATTTTTCTTCTTGCTCTTTGCATGGCGTTATCAACAGATTTTTCTGTCATACCGAGTTTTTCGGCAGTTTCCCTGTAGCTCATTCCCTGAATACACAGGTTAAAGACTTTCAATTCTGTTGATGAGAGGGACGTTTCAATACTATGAAGCAATTCAGAAAAAAACTCTTTATAAAGATAGATACTTTCAGGTGTTTCGTCAACAGAAAGCTCATCAAAGGAATCTTCCTCCTCGATAGGCTGTGAAGAGATCATATCTTTTCCCGACTTTGCGGAAATAGTCCGCATACAATTGACAATACAGACCTCAGCAAAGGTTGAAAACTTAGCACCACGTTCTCCATTATATGATTTTATGGCTTTAAGCAGACACATAAGTCCTTCCTGATGCAGGTCTTCGATATCGGTATCAAAGTTTGCATAAATTTTTGATTTTATCCAAACAATTTTTGAATAACGAGCGACAAGAGCAGCAGCGGCTGATTTATCTGTTTTGGCAATAACGACAAGTTCCTCATCGCTTTTGCCACTGTAGGCATTCAAATTAAAATCAGATTCAAGCAAAGCATCCACCAACATTCTGAATTCATCAACGAAAGCAGTTTGATAAAGAGTTAAACTTACTGTTCCTTTCCCGAAAAATCGGGAAAGGAACAGAAATTATCTTAGTCTTCCTGGCTCTTTGAAGCTTCTTCCTCAACGGCTTTAAGAAGTTCAGCCATATCGGAATTAAAAATTGAAGACTTCTTCTGTACAGGATTATTCTGCTTATTCTGAATCGGAGCAGAAGCCGATTTGCTATTATTGTTAGCAATATTATTGCTGCTGTTATTAATGCTGTTGTTATTATTGAAAGTATTATTCGGTTTTGAGCCGCCGAATGACTTTTCAACGAAAGCCTTGTCGCTTATTGAAGCGAAAGGATCTTTATTTGTTTTTTCTTCCTTCTTTTCAGCATTTGAAGAAGCAGAAGCAACTACTTCTTTAACATTGATTTCGGAAGCAGATATAGGTTCAAACTTAGCAACAGGAGCATCAATCTTTTTGATTTTATCATTTTCCTTGCTGCCGAGAGTTGTACGAGCCTCACCGATAATGAGCTGTGCTTCGTCCATTCTTTCTGTAGCCTGAGTTGAAAGACGCTTGAGAACAGAACTGATATCCTCAAACTTAGTATTAACGCTTGATATCTCGTTAAGGATCATTTCACGGATAGTATCAGTCATTTCGTTTACCTTATCAGCGTGTGAATTAGCAGTATCAACTGTATTCTTAGCCTTGAGGTTAGCATCATCAATGAGAGCCTTAGCATCCTTGTTAGCCTTATCAACAGCCTGTTTAGACTGGTCGTTAGCTTCCTTTAGAGCAGTTTCAGCAGTAGTTGTAGCATTTGCGATAGTTCTTTCAGCTTCTATCTTAGCATCAGCAACGATCTTTTCTGCATTTTCCTTAGCTTCTCTTGAAACTCTGTCAGCATTCTTCTGAGCTTCAATGGTAATTTTATTAGCAGTTTTCTGAGCTTCTGTAAACAAAGCTCCCATATCGAAGGATGAAGGTATCATACCTGTACCGTTTTCCTTCATATCGGTAATTTCATCATCGAGTTCCTTTATCTTGGCATCGGCAGCTTCCTTAGCCTTAGTAAGTTCAGCAATTTTGCTGTCCTTATCTGAAAGCTCACGATTCTTGTTATCGAGGTCTTTAACTTTAATTGTAAGTTCGCTTGTAATTCTTGCAAGTTCCTGTTTAACCTTTGCAAGTTCTGCATCATTTGCAGCCTTTGCAGCCGGATTAGCGATTGCCTTCTGTTCAGCAGCCTTGAGTTGATTTTTGAGGTTTTCGATTTCCTTCTTAGCATTTTCAAGTGCAGCATTCTGCTGATTTCCTGCACCGTTTTTCTGTTCAGCAGCTTTAAGCTGATTTTTCAGATTATCAATTTCCTTCTTAGCTGCTTCCAAAGCCTGATTATTGGCAGCACTCTGAGCATTATTCTGGCTGTTTTTGAGCAGACTAATAGTTTTCTGAAGGTCTTCATTCTCCTTCTTGGCAGCTCTGAGGGCATTATTGGAAGTATTAAGCTTTTCCTGAAGATTTTCAATCTGGCTCTTATAATTCTTTATTTCCTGCGGATCTACTGCAGGGCTGCTTTTAGCAGCTTTCAATTCTTCTTCAAGACCGACGATTTTGGAATTGAGCTCATCGAGGTAAGTCATAACGTCCTCTTTAACAAATCCACCGCCGATTTTAGTGGTTCTTAATACGGTTGGTTCATCCATAATTTGCACTCCAATCACCTCGAAAGCCGAGGAAAAAATTTAAGGGGATCAAAACCTGTCTGCATGAGGTTTGCGGACAAGCCATTAGAACCTGTATTCATAGGTTACAATATGACTATGGTACTTACCTGAAAAGCAGATGACGTTCTGCATCATAACTTATGAATACAGGTTCTGACAAAACGCCTTATTAGAATTATATCATATAAGATACTATATTTCAACTATTAATATGTAGAAATTTCAAAGTGATTTTAGTTACTTTACAACAAAAAAAGACAAATATATACGTTTTGTATACAGATTGATAGTCAAAATATATTAAAAAGTGCGGTTTCCATTGTGAAAACCGCACTTAATTTATTAGTTTTAGTTGCCAAGCATTTTGAAGATATCATCAAGGTCGTAGTCCTGCGAACTTGATGATGACTGTCTTGATGAAGGTGAACTGAATCCAAGACCGTCTATAAGCGGATTATCAATTGAGATAACATCATCGTCGTCATCTGAAGCAGCAGACTTTGAATCTGAAGAAGATAACTGTGAACTTACAGAAGGCTGATCATCAAGAACAGAAAGTGATTCTGCATCGTCGTCGAAACCTGCAGCGATAACTGTAATAGTCATCTCGTCCTGCATATCTTCCTTGAAAGCAGTACCGAAGATAAACTCAACTCCGTCAGCAGCTGTATCTGTGATCATCTTTGTAGCTGCATCAACATCAGCAGAGAGGATATCCTCAGACATTGCGATATTAATAAGGAGTCTCTTAGCACCTGAGATAGAAGTTTCAAGAAGCGGGCTGGAGATAACGGCTGTAGCAGCATCTCTTGCCTTGTCCTTGCCTGAACCGTGACCGATAGCCATGTGAGCGTATCCTGCACCCTTCATGATAGTTGAAACGTCTGCGAAGTCGAGGTTTATGTAACCTTCCTCGACGATAAGGTCTGAAATACTCTTTACACCTGTTTTAAGAACGTCATCTGAAAGAGCGAAAGACTGCATCATTGTGAGAGGCTTGTCAAGACCGACAAGGAGTCTTTCATTCGGGATAACGATAAGAGAATCGACATATTTTTTAAGTTCTGCGATACCTCTTTCAGCCTGAGCCATTTTCTGTTCTCTTTCAAAGAGGAAAGGCTTTGTAACAACAGCGACTGTAAGGATATCCATTTCCTTAGCTATCTTAGCAACAACCGGAGCAGCACCTGTACCTGTACCGCCGCCCATACCTGCGGTAATGAAAACCATATCAGCACCCTTGAGGTGTGTTTCGATCTCGTCACGGTTTTCCTCAGCACTGCGCTGACCGACTTCAGGCTTATTTCCGGCACCTCTGCCCTTTGTGAGCTTTGCACCTATCGGGATCTTAGTAGTAGCCTTTGACTTATTGAGAGCCTTAGCATCAGTGTTGATAGCGATATATTCTATATTATTTACACCTGACTCAACCATGCAGTTAACAGCGTTTCCGCCGCCGCCGCCGACACCGATGACTTTTATGTTAACATCGGGCTCAATTGCTTCTTCGTAATTAAAATCAGACATTTCTTGATCCTCCTAATATTTTATACGACCGACAGAATACAGCGGTCTGAACCTAATTCACGCAAATAAATACTCTATATATTTTAGCATACAATTTATATTTTTGCAAGTCTACAAATAAAATCGCACAAAATTCTGTAATCATCACAATATTGCTAATGGCAGTTAATTTTTTTTGTGCATTTTATACTCTTTTACCATCCCTGACCATAATCAGTTTCGTTATTCCAGGCTGACTGAACAAGATTTCCGTATGAATCGTAATAATTTCCGTATTCATCATAATATCCGCCGTACTGGTCATGGTATGTTCCCCATGAATCGTAATATCCTCCGTACTGGTCATGGTATATGCCGTTTTCGTCGTAATATCCGCCGTTTTCATCAGAAGCTTTTTCTGTTGTTTCCTGATTTTCCCAATTGAAAAATTCTTCTCCGCTGTCCTCTCTGTTATTGTAATCGCTGAAAATAGCTTCCTGATCCGGATTTGATTCTCCTGCCGGTTCCGGAGTTTTTACTGTATTTCCCTTAGAATCGGTCTTTTTCTTATCATCTGTACTGTTCTTTCCCGGAACGCCGACAGGTTTGTCTGTAGTTCTGAAACTGCACTGATTTCTGCCTATCATAGTGAGATATCCTTTTTTGCCCTTGATAGACGAATCGTTCATAACCGTTTCGGCAAGACTGAATTTATAATCTGAATCGCTCCAGTTACCCATTTTAAAGACCATGCCGTTTTTATAATTGACCACAATACTGTGTTCGTCCTGCATATTAACAGAAGAAATATTTGGTTCTTCCAGTCTGCCTATGCTTTCGATAATGGCATTGAAAGCATCGCTTTTAAATTCATCTTCTGAACTGATATATTCTCCCGGAGTTCTTTCGTCCGGAAGAAAACCGTAAATAGTCGGCAGACCATCTGTAATGAAGCTGTTTGAAGCAAGTATTTTTCCCTTTTTACTGATGAGAAGTGTCTTTGAACCGCAGTTGACATTATAAGAAGGAATACAGCTTGTAACATTTATTTCAAGCGAAAACGGGAAATCACGCTTGACATCAACTGTTTCTATATATAAAAGCTGCTGAAGAATCTGAATTTCGCTTTGTTTTGTATCAGTTCTGAGAAGATTATCCCCCTCTTTGATACCGGAAGCTTCAACTATCTGTTCTGCTGAATACATATCAGATTCGCCTGAAACCTTAATTTCACTGATATTAAACAAAAAAGTATAGCTTATTGCAAAACCGATCACTGTGACAATCACAAGAACAGCTATTACATATACATTCATGAAACGTCTGCGGCGACGCATACGTTTTCGGCTGTTTCGCCTGTCTACACTTGTTTTTTCTATGTCCTTCATATTATCTCCAACTCAGTTAATAACGACTCTCCGCATATCACCGCCGAGCAGTCTTACAGCTTCCTCTATTTTCTCATATCCACGGTCAATATGGGCAATTCTGCTTATCTCTGTTGTTCCTTCTGCCGAAAGTGCCGCAATCGCCATTGCCGCACCGCCACGAAGGTCTGTTGCCTCAACAGTTGCACCGTGAAGTTTTATTACGCCTTTGACAACTGCCACCTTCCCCATTACCTGTATATCTGCTCCCATTTTTATAAAAGCATCGGTATGTCTGTACCGGCAGTCAAAAATATTCTCCTCAAAAACACTTGTTCCGTCAGCGGAAATAAGTGCCGCCATAAGTACAGCCTGAGCATCGGTCGGAAATCCGGGATGAGGCATGGTTCTTATCCTTTCCCTCACTGCTTTCAGCCTTGAACCGCTTCTCAGGTATATTCTGTCATCTTTTGTATAAATACTGCATCCTGTCTGTTCCAGAACCGATAAAAACGGCTCCATTTCAGCAACACAGGCATTTGTAAGTATGATTTCTCCTCCTGCCGCAGCAGTCATCGAAAGATAAGTAGCACCTGCAATTCTGTCAGGCATAATTTTGTATTCGCAGCCATGAAGTTTGTTTTTTCCGTTTATGACTATTCTGCTTTCGCCGTCGCCTGATATATCAGCACCGCATTTTCGGAGAAAACCGCACAAATCACATATTTCAGGCTCACGGGCGGCATTGTTTATAACGGTTTCGCCTTCTGCTGTAACGGCACAGAGAATGATGTTTTCTGTTGCTCCGACCGACGGAAATGCAAGAGAAATTTTAGTACCGTGAAGCTTTTTTCCTACAGCCTTACAAATAATTTTCCCACATTCCTCGCAAATATCCGCACCCATTTTCTTCAGTGCCGCAAGGTGCATATCTATAGGGCGTGGGCCAAGTTCACAGCCTCCGGGGACACTCACCGTACATTCGCCGTTTCTGCCAAGCATTGCTCCCATAAAAATTATAGAAGAACGCATTTCACGCATTAATTCTTCTGCAATTTCAGTTTTTTCGATATCCCGTGAATCTACAACTGCGGTTTTCCCTGAAAATCTGCACCTGCACCCAACACAGTTCAGTATTCTTGAAGCTGCGAATACGTCTGTCAGTGCCGGACAATTATTGAGAACACATTCCTCTCCGCAAAGCAGCGAAGCCGCTAAAATAGGGAGCGAACTGTTTTTGCAGCCTTGCAGTTCAAGTTCACCGCAAAGCCGACTCCCTCCCGTTACAATTAATTTCTGCATAATACCACCTCACAGCATTTTTGTGTATATTATGCTGAAAAGCGGCTGTTGGTTACTTTTTGCCGTTTTTTGCTATGAGCTTATCAATAACGGCAAGTATACGCTCATTTGTATCATCAAGATGAAGCTTTGCCGCATTCTCAGACATTTTCTCTGCTTTCTGCGGATTTTCGCTTAATTTTATGACTTCATCGAGTATTTTTTGATTGGTTACGTCTTTCTGTTCAATTACAACTGCCGCACCTGCCTTGCCAAGAACCATAGCATTATGATACTGGTGATTTCCTGCAACAATAGGCGACGGAATGAGAATTGAAGCCTTGCCTGCCGCCTCAAGTTCCGCAAGAGTCGAAGCACCGCTTCGGCAGATAACGAGGTCAGCCGCCGCAAGACAAACGTCCATATCATTTATGTATTCGGTAATTCTAAGGCGTTCACTTTTCAGCGGAACACCTGCGGCTTTCATAGCCTGCGGGAAAGTATCCTTTCCCATACCGCCGTAACCATGAATATGATTTATCTTTCTGTTATTTTTGAAATCGTCCTTTATGACAAATTCCATACTCTCATTTATACAGCCTGCACCAAGACTTCCGCCGAAAGAAAGAACTGTGAAGCAATCGTCAAAGCCAAGCTTTTTTCTTGCCTCTGCCTTGGACATGGTATTGATATTGCTTCTTACAGGCAAACCTGTAACACTGTATTCAAATTTGCTTTTGTCCATGAAGTTCAAAGCTTCCTTGACAGTCAGCATAACGTAGTCAACTTCCTTTGCAAGAAGCTTGTTGGTGACTCCGGGATAGGCATTCTGTTCATGTATAGCAGACGGTATACCCATTCTGGCAGCTTTTCTTATAACAGGACCTGCGGCATATCCGCCCGTACCAATAGCAATATCCGGCTTAAAGCCGTTTATTATTTCCTTTGCTCTTTTGCCTGATGAAGCAAGGTAAACGACTGCTTTTATATTTCTTCCAACATTTTCAAGTGATATCTTACGCTGAAATCCTGCGACTTTAATTGTTTCGAGCCTGTAACCTGCGGCAGGAACGAGTTTTGCCTCCATGCCCTTAGGAGTACCTGCAAACAGAAATTCTGTATCGGGATATTTGCTTTTTATTATGTCTGCGATGGCAAGTCCCGGATTGATATGTCCGCCTGTACCTCCGCACGCTATCAGAACCTTCATATTAACTTAGCTCCTTTATTTATGAATATCATAATTATGCTGTTCGTGTTTTTTTCTTATTTTCCTTAGCTGCTGTCTCTTTTTCTAGGGGATAGTATCTCTGCTGTGAGATATTGAGCATAATTCGCATTTCCGCCATCTGCATGATAAGTGCTGTACCGCCGTAGCTGAAAAACGGCAGGCTGATACCTGTATTTGGAATAAGATTGCTTACAACGGCAAGATTGAGAACTGTCTGAATGCCTATCTGTGTGGTTATGCCGACAGCAATAAGCATTCCGAAACGGTCTTTGCAGCGTACAGCGATTGAATAACCTTCAACAACAAGAAGGAAAAATACGATTATTACAGCCAATGCCCCTAAAAATCCAAGTTCTTCACAAACGATAGGGAAAACGAAGTCGTTTTTCGTTTCGGGAAGATAAAGATATTTCTGACGTGAATTTCCAAGACCAAGTCCGAAAAGTCCGCCTGAACCTATTGCAATAAGTGAATTTACGGTCTGCCATGTATCATTGAGAACATCGGCAAACGGATCGAGCCATGATTTGATACGAACTGAAATATAGCTTCCCGGAATCTTTGCCTGATACGAAATAACACCTGCCGCACCTCCGACAGAAGCTATGCCAAGAAGAAGAAACTGCTTTATATTTGCCCCTCCGCAGAGTATCATAACGACAGAGATACAGCCGACAAGGATAAGTCCGGACATGTGCGGCTCTTTGTAAAGCAGAATTATATACACGCCCATAAGCAAACCGTATTTGATAATTCCGGTTTTGAAGCTGTTCATTTTCTGACCGTCACGCTCCATGCTGTAGGCAAAATAGATTATAATCGCAAGCTTTGCAACTTCCGAAGGCTGAAAGTTTATCGGGCCGAGAGTAAGCCATCTCTTTGCACCCATAGCACCGCCTTCATCATTACCTATCGCAAGTACAAGTACAAGCAGAATCGCTGCGACACCATAGAGAAGTCCGGCGATATTGAATTTTTTAAGTAATGGAAGCTTTACGCTTTTGAAGTTATGATAATCCATTTTAGTAAAGAAAATCATGGCAACAAAGCCTATTCCAGCCATTTTCGCCTGATTTTTCGCATAGAACAAACCATCGCCGCCTTTATCATTGTAAGCCCATGCATAGCTTGCAGACGACATCATTACGATTCCCGCAACTATAAGAATCATAACATAGGCAAAAAACGCAAGACTGATATCTCCGTTTTTTCCGTCACCCACGAATGCTTTCCAAAGTGACGGCACTGAACGTTTTTTTCTTTTCTTACGGTCAGCCATACTTCCTCCTTTGCTTAACCTGTTGAAAACTTCTGCTTCAGAACACTATTAATGTAATTATTCCCAGAACACCGAAAATAATACCTGTAAGTGAAAAAGTAATAACTATTTTATACTCGCTGAAACCACTCATTTCAAAATGGTGGTGGATAGGAGTCATTTTGAAAATACGCTTGCCCTCGCCTGTCTTGCGTTTGGTATACTTAAAATAAAATACCTGAATCATAACGGAAAGAGCCTCGATAATGTAAACGAGTGCAACAAGAAGAAGCAAAAGGTGGTTATGAAGAACAAGTCCAACACCTGTCACGGCTGCTCCGAGAAACATTGAACCTGTATCGCCCATAAAGCATTTTGCAGGGTTAAGATTCCAGAGAAGGAATCCGAGACAACCTCCTGCAAGTGCCATTGTAAAGCATGAAAGCTCATTCTGCTGAAGTATTGAACAGCAGACTGTGAATACGAGCATTGCAACAAATGTTACAGAACCGCACAGACCATCGACACCGTCTGTAAGATTGACAGCGTTTGTAAGGTAAATGATAACGGGTATCATGAGTATGTAATAGAAAATACCGAGTGAAGGACTTTCCCAGAAGCCGAGGTTTATACTGGTTGAAACGTCCCCGAATTTCCAGAGTGCAAAGAGAAAACCGCCTGTACATACAAGCTGAAAAGCAACTTTCTGCATAACGGAAAGACCGTCATTATGTTTTCTTGCTACTTTGAGGTAGTCGTCGATAAATCCGATAAGACCGAACAGTGCTGAAAAAACAAGAACACTAAGCAGTCTGTAGAACGGCTTGAAGCTTTCTTCCGATGTGGTATCAATGCCTGTTTTCATGCGGTATATCCAGTAGCCGGCAATTGAAGTGATAATGGTTGAGATTATAAACATGAAACCGCCCATTGTCGGTGTACCTTGTTTTTTAGCGTGCCATTTAGGGCCGTCCTCCGTTTTTATCGGCTGACCGAACTTTATCTTATGAAGAAACGGAACAAGAAAAATTCCCGAAACTCCAGAAATTACGAATGAAAGAAGTGCTATAAGCAAATTTATTATCCAAAAAGACATTATTTTTCTACAACTCCTATTTATTATTTATCAAGCAATTTCAGACATTCAGCAACTACTTCACGTTCATCAAAATGAACACGCTCCATACCTGCAAGAACCTGATAATCCTCATGTCCTTTGCCCGCAAGAACTATTATATCACCTTTTTCAGCAATTTTCAAGGCATGATATATTGCGTCACGTCTGTCTGCGACCACATCATAAGGTACGTCTGAATTTTCAATACCTGCAAGAATATCCTTTATGATAAGTTCAGGTTCTTCATTTCTCGGATTATCAGAAGTAATGATGAGTTTATCAGCATACTTTGCGGCGGCGGCTGCCATTTTCGGACGTTTTGCGGCATCACGGTTTCCTCCGCATCCGAAAAGACAAATCAGGTGATTCTCTGTATACTCCTTAACGCTTCTTAGAATGTTTTCAATAGCATCGGGAGTATGAGCATAATCACAGATAACTGTAAAATCACGGTTTGTCGGGATAATTTCACATCTTCCCTTTACACCGTTGTATTCGCTTAATGCAGAGAAGATATTCTCCATTGAAATTCCTGACCTGCGGCATACTGCGGCAGCGGCAGTCAGGTTTGATACATTGAACATACCCGGTATCCTTGCATTAACCCTCCATGAGTTTCCGTCTGCATGGAAATCAAACTGTGAACCTGACGAACTTATATTAATATTATCGGCAAAGCAGTCTGCAATCTCCCTGACGCTGAAATTCATTTTTTTGCAGTTTATCTCATCATAAAGTCTTCTGCCGTATTCGTCATCGGTGTTTATCAAAGCACAGTTGCAAACATCAAAAAGCATTTTCTTTGCCTGATAGTATTCCTCCATTGTCTTGTGATAATCAAGGTGATCCTGCGTAAGATTGGTAAAGACTGCTGTTTCAAAGTATGAAGAACCTATCCTGTTCTGGCAGAGTCCGAAAGATGATACCTCCATAACCACAAATTCACAGCCTGCCTTTACCATTTTGTCAAGCAGTCCTGCAAATTCAAAGGTAAGAGGAGTAGTATTTTCGGTGTGCAGAACCTCATCACCTATCTCATTCTGAATAGTTCCCACAAGACCTGTCTTGTGACCGTTTTTCATAAGGACGTACTTTATTACATTTGTTATGGTGGTTTTACCGTTAGTACCCGTAACACCTATCATACGAAGCTTTCTTTCAGGGTGACCGAACCATGCGGAGCACATCTGACCGTAAAGCTTTCTTGAATTTTCAGTAATTATCTGACGATTGCCGAGTCCGAGGTCATGCTCGCAGACCACAGCCGCAGCACCTTTTTCAAGCATTTCGGCAGCCGCAGTATGACCGTCGAAACTTCCTCCTTTAACGCAGACGAAGATACAGCCCTCCGTTACCTTTCGGGTATCGTCTGTTATTGCTGATATTTCAATATTTTCAAGACTTGTTTCAGCATTGTTTTCAAGCAGTTCATAAAGTTTCACAAAACCGCCTCCTGTATTTTTTAGTCAGCACTATACAAAGCCGTAAGACGTGCTTTGAGCAGTGTTTTCTTTAATCGCCCTGACCGCTGCTTGCGGTAAATTCAAGTTCTATAGTTGTACCCTTCAGCACTGTCTTTCCGGGTTCTATAGACTGACCTGTAACAACCGCATCCTGTGCAGTGACAGAAGCACCCTTTGCAACATAATTAAGTTCAAGGTAAGCAATCTGTTCGTTTACGAATGACGGCGTAAGACCTGTGAAGTCCATAACTTCCGTATAGTCATCGGAGGTATGGCTGTTATCGGTAAACAGATAAACTGTGCCGTCCT
>JAZQND010000109.1:0-4369 GCA_045627145.1 Ruminococcus sp.
GAGTTCTCTCCCTGTGGGAGAGGTGTCAGCGAAGCTGACAGAGAGGCTGACCGACAGACCTGTATTTCTGCGGCTTTCTTCCTTGACTTTCTCCTTCATTACTTCGCATAAATTATTCAAGATTTAATTGGTGGAGCAATATAATGCAAGAATATGCGGAGCAAAGGCTCCGCATATTAATAAACTGATTAATCCATGTCCGGTTCAAGAACTGAATAATTATCGTCCTCACGCTTGTAAACAACATTTATCTGACCGGTTTCAGCGTTGGTAAACATGAAGAAAGAGTGACCTAGGAGATTCATCTGGAGAATAGCCTCATCAATATCCATAGGACGCATCTTGAACTTCTTACGTTTAATAACCTCGTAGTCAATAGTATCAGGAACAGGGTAAGCAAAAGCCTCCTTAAAAGCTGAATCCTTTAATTTCTTTTCAACCTTTGTTTTGTTCTTGCGAATCTGTCTGATAATCTTATCTATAGCATCATCAAGAGCAACAAATTTATCTTCTGCTGTACGTTCAGAACGGAAAATGATGCTGTTATACTTTACAGTAAGTTCAAGAACAATTTGGTTTTTCAGTTCAGACAATACGATTTTTGAATCGGCGTCGTCGCCGAAAAACTTTCCAAGACGAGAATCAATTCGCTGTGTGGCGTATTCTGTGAAGTTTTGTGGAATCTGCATTTTCTTAGCTGAGATTGTTGTATTCATAGTAGTCCTCCTTTAGGCTTTGTAAAAACAAAGCATAAATATTATGGTTATATTATACCATAAGCATATTAGTATTTCAAGAGTTTTTGTGTATTTTTGTAGTTTTCACTAAATGTAATTGCTATTATTGTGCAATTTTGCCTTAAAAGTCTTTTTTCAAATTATCAAGAAGAACCTGTGCGATTTGTTCAGTTGTAAGGAAACCATTATTTTTACTCTCAATGAGTATACAGAAAGCAATAGGAAAATTGGTATCGTCAACGAATCCTACAAGAAGTGAATTTTCGTTTTCGCCTTCATCGACCTGTGCAGTACCGCTTTTAACACCAACAGTATAACCGCTTATAGAATATGTGTAGTGGTTTGCACCGTTTGTAAGGAGTATCTGCTTCATGGTTGAAGCTGTTTCATTGGAGAAAAGCTGAGGACTGTATTCAATTTTGGCAGTATCGGTAACAGTTCCGTTAACATTTACGCAGTGGTCGATAAGGTGAGGCATAGTCATTCTGCCTGTACCTGTAGCAATAGCACTTTGCCACATCATAAGCTGAACCGGACTTGCAAGGGTTTCGCCCTGACCTATACAGCCCCACTGAGTAGAGAAATCGTATGAATCGGTAAGGGTTGTGGAAGCTTTCTCACACTGAATGCCGTCAATATCGAAGTATTCAGGTTCCTCTTCATTGACAGAGTATCCAAGTTTGCGATACTGCTCAATTATCTTGTCAAGCGGCATATCGTCATCCTCAATAAGTTGTGCAAAGAACGGATTACAGCTATTCTCAACTGCTTGCTGAATATTCTGAGTACCGTGACCATAGATATTATGGCAGTCAATATTCAGTCCTGAACGGTTGAAATACTGACCTGAGCAACTGAAGGATTTGGAAAAAAGCTTTTCCTTACCCATAATTTCGAGAGCAGAGATAACTGTAGAAACCTTTTGAGTAGAACCCGGAACAGTTCCGTAAAGAGTCTTTGAGATAAGTGTGCCCGATTTAAAATTTTCTATACCTTCATAACCTTTGGTTACGTCAATTGACGGCAGACTTGTCGAAACAAGTATTTCGCCTGTGATGTAATTATAAGCAGTCACACAGCCCTCCTGATAGCCAAAAGCGTTGTAGACAGCACGATTAGCTTCGTGGTCAAGGGTAGTATATATCGAGGCGTTTCCTCCGTCACTTATAAGACCTGCCGAAAAACTGTAATTATTGAGTTTTTCGATATTTTGAGAAACAAGGGTATTTGTCATCTGTCCTTTGTCGTCACCTATCAGATTTCCAACATCTAAAAAGTAATTATCAGGATAAGTATTTTCTCCCGAACCGTCAAAAAGCACATCACCGTTTCTATCATAGACACAGCCAAGTTCATGGCGGTCGGAATTCATCATATAAAATGAAGCCTCACGCTGTATTTTAAAGACGAGAACTCCCATTCCGGCAATAAACAGAACAATAATCAGGCTTATTAAATGCTGACAGCGTCTGATACTTTTCATTCAGACCACCTCCATGCAGGTACATTCTGTTGTTTCTTCTTACTTTTTGGTTCTCTGAAAACAGGTGACTGTGAAGCCATAAGCATACCTATCATGAAGCCGCTGACGACCATAGAGCTTCCGCCCGTTGAAATAAACGGAATAGTAACACCGGTAAACGGTATAAGATTGCATGAACCGAAGATATTTAAAGCCATCTGAACTACAAATGCAGCACATACACCTGCCGCCATTGTGCCGTGATAGTAGGAACGTGGCGGATTGATAAGCGGAATGGCAACCATGATGAGTATAACGCAAACCATCATAAGACCGTAGAGAAGTCCCCATTCTTCACAGATGTTAGGGAAAACGATATCACTTTCATAGGCAAAAACATTGTGGAGATAGCCCTTGCCCGGACCTGTACCGAACCATCCGCCTGTAGCAATACCGATAAGAGCCTGAGACTGCTGATAACCGTCACCGTTTTTGTCGTTCCAGATATCAACGTGCAGACGGTGCTGAACGTATTCAGGAGCAAATCGGATACCTATAAGAGCCACCACTATGAGAACAGCGCCAGCGGCGATAAGTTTCTTTTTGGAGAATTTGGCTTTTGGGTAACAAATTCTGAGAAGGAAACCGCAGGCATAAATACCCATAAAAGTAGGTAAACTTCCCAAGTCACTGCACCACCACTGCAAAAGACAGATTACAGCAATAAGTCCAAAAAGGGCAATGTTTTCATAAACAACATTAACAAAAAGTATTTTATGTTTTTTCTGCTGATCCATAACAGAAGTAGCACAGGCAAGAACAAAAAGCGGCTTGATAAATTCTGATGGCTGAATGGAGAATGAACCGAAATCAATCCACATACTTCTTGAACCTGTAAACAGCAGTATAACCACCATCAATACAAAAATTCCGCCGTAGATATAAACTTTTTTATCCTGAAGCCATTTATAATTTCGGCAAAGAAGAAAACCTATCTTGCAGGAAACAAGTGCGGCTATACAGGTTACATAATGCTTGATATCAAGATGAACTCCGCCGAAACACGATTGGAATATGACGCTCATATTCAGTATAAGAATCAGCAGAAAATCTACAGCATAGGAAAGCTGTTTAAAGAAAAGAACACAAATGAAGTAAACGATATCAAGAGCAAGGACAGCGGCACCAAGAACAATAACGTCCTTGACATCTTTGAAGCTTCCGTTGAAGAAAACGTTTACAAGCATTGCAGAATGAGCAAGCAAAACGAAAATGCATGAAAAAAAGTATGCAACAGGATTAGCGTACATTATCATTCCTCCTTTTTCTGAAAATAAGCCGACGGTTTCCGAGTTTTATAATATCGTTTTCGTGAAGAACCGCCTCATGAACGAGATTGCCGTTTACAAAAACACCTGACTTTGAACTAAGGTCAGTGATAGTCCATCTGCCGTTTGAAACAGTCAGCATAGCGTGATACCTTGACACAGAAAGGTCAGGCAGGCGAATATCAGCAGAAGCGTGTCTGCCTATCAGAACTTCATCACAGCCGAGAGCATAGGTCATGCCTGTTTCAGCAAGTTCCATAGAATTAGCAACCCAATCCCAGTTTTTAACGGCTGAACGTTTTTCCCTGTATGCTGTGATAATAAGAATGAGCGTACAGAGGTCAAGAGCAGTTGCGGCAACAGCACAAAGAATCAGATTCAGTGAATTCAAGAATAACACCTCCGAAATAAATTTTTCAGAAAACTATAGGCAATACCGCACAAAGCACACCTGACAGCTTTGCCTATACTTTAACTATTATAACACATAGGAGATAATATTTCAATATTTTTAATACGAATTTAACTCTTTGTAATCAAATATTAAAAAAAGATGAAAAAACTGCCTGCCCGAAAACTCAGGTTTTCGCAGCAGACAGCAATTTCATTT
Source organism: Ruminococcus sp. (assembly GCA_045627145.1). GTDB lineage: Bacteria > Bacillota > Clostridia > Oscillospirales > Ruminococcaceae > Ruminococcus. The sequence goes on from JAZQND010000109.1 coordinate 4,138, forward strand.
ATTCATCGGATTCAGCATCCAAAACAACTTCTTTTGGTTCTTCACTTGGAGTATCAATAAGGATAGCCTCTGTAATTTCACCCTTCATAAGCTTTTCAAAGTCTTTTCCGTCAATTTTCTCAAATTTCAGGAGATATTTTGCAAGGAAGTGCATTTTATCAGAATTTGCTGAAAGAATCTCTTTACAGTCAGCATAAGCCTTTTCAATAATCTGACGAATTTCCTCGTCAAT
>JAZQND010000110.1:0-4780 GCA_045627145.1 Ruminococcus sp.
TACAGTAGATGCAAGAAAAGCCATCGAAGGCGTGCTTTCGCACTACGAGAGGGCTTGACGCAGCAGATGCTGTGCATAGCTGCTTTTTCTCAGAAGGGGGTTTTAGAGGTGCCCATAAGGGTTATTTGAGGAAACTGAAGAATTGTTCTACTTCGTAGGCGATGCCGACGAAAGTATTATTATAAGCGTCGAAGCGGAAGGCTTGGTTAAAAGACTGAGTTCCGCTTACAAGCAAAGCCCAGACCAATGAGAAGCACATGAAGATACTTGCGAAGCGTTTGATGGTTTTGTCCTCATTTTTTTCATAGAGCCAGAAGAAAACGGCAAAAGCTCCGAGAAGTGACTGCCAGGAGAAGTCGACCATATATCTGACAGCGTAGCCGCTTTCCCAGACGGAGGCGATAATGCCCAATGGTATCAGGATACACGGGATGCCGATATAGACAAGAGAAAGGATTTTTTTCTTTTTGTCCTTTAATTTTTTGAGGGCTTTAGCGGAAAGAAGGAATGAAAACATAGGGAGGGCAAGGAAAAACAGACCGGAAGAATTAAGGGTTGAAACTCTGTCCTCGTAGAAGAAGCCGTTGGTATCGAAGAACTGGAAATTGGTTGAGATGAATGGGTAACTGCCGGAGAATACAGGCGGATTAAAGAGATAGTTATAAATAGCGAGCCATGATAAACGTGGGTGAAATTCGGCAGTGGTGAAGTTGTTGATAGTGAGCGAATACTGTATTCCAAATTCAAACGGAGAACCGAAACGGTCGTAATTATACCACATCTGAACCATTCCGAGGCAAGCCATAGGGAGTATTGCACATACGATATACCTTATGCCTGAAGCTGTGAAAAGCTTTTTCTTGGCAGATTTTGCAGGAGATGCTGTTGCTCTCGGCAAGGCGAGGAGCATAAAGAATGCTGCACAGATACAGTAAAGGACGAGAGTCGGACGTGACAATACGGCAACAGCAAACAGTAGTGAAGAAACAGCCGTTCTGGCAAATCGTGGTTTATCCTTTCCGATAATATTTGCCGAAAACATGAAGTAGACCGCCCATGTCAGGAAGGCGAAACCTGCCGACATTGCGACTTCATAAAACATAGGTCTGCCGATACTGAACCATATTCCGCTGACAGTCTGGATAATGGCGAGGGCAGAAATTGCAAGACCTGTAGGAGTTTTTGGGAAGAATTTTTTCATATACTCCATAAAAAGGAAAGTAAGACCTATGATACCGATTATTGAAAACAGCATAACAGCGGCTTCGTCCGGGAAAAAGCAGCCTGTAAGCTTATGATAAGGGAGAAACAGAAGTATAACGGGGGCGATTCCGTAATAGGAGTAATATTTTCCTTCATAGAAAACGTGGTCCCAGTGGATATTGAGGCAGTTATCCTCACGGTAAGCCTTATCATAAGGGTTATCGAAATTCAGAACGTCCTCTGTAGGGAGTTCAAGAAGGCTTGTGCTTCCGTGTTCAAAAGCCTCAACAAGCTCTTGTGAAACCTGATTTCCTTCTTCTTTTTTGAGGAGGTCTATCCATTTGGTTTCGCCGAGTTTAAGGGTTGAAACAGAAATTGAAGCAGCACAGGCGATAACTGTAATTGCAGCTGCGGCGTTGCGGCAGACTGTTTTGTTTGAACCGAAGCTTTTTTGTGCGGCTTTACTTTTCATAACGTACCAGATAAATGAAGCAGTTATTGAGAAAAGGAAGAAACGCAGCCACGAAATATCAAGAGGCGGCTGTGAATTGAAGTAGATGCCGTTTATGTAGATAATGCCTTCGGAGAGAGGTGAAACAGTGATTTTTATTGAGCTTACTTTGCCTGAAAGTTCAAGCGGAATAAACTGTGAGAGAAGCTTGTTTTTAGCGAGAGTACCTTTTCCGACAGCGGTTCTGTAAATGGTGGTCTGAGTTTCGTCCATAGCGTCGATTGAAACTAAAGCACCGTTTGAGTTATATTCAAAATTTGTATCGACGAAAACATTTGCTATAGGGATATTGACGTTTTCAAAGGTAAAAACGGCTGATTTACTGCCTTTAACAACAATATCGTTTTCTTTCTGGCGGTAAACGATATTATCGGAACATGAACACTGATTTGCTGTGAAGTCCATTTCGCTGTAATTACCGAACAGGATACGATAGGTTGGCAGACTGAAAATAGTAAGCTCGGCGACGGCGGCAATGATGATAAATTTTATTGAAGCGGCATATATCGGCATTTTCCTGCGTTTATTGAGTTCGCAGAGGAGAAGGCACAGTGCAGGAAGCAGACCGAGAAGAAAAAAGCCCTGAGAGTAAACGCCGAAATCTATAAGATTCACAGCAGATGAGACACCTATAAAAATCAAAAAAACGGCGATACCTCTGGAAATACTTTGTACATTAGACATTAATTTGCCCGGTTTTCGTGATTTATTGAGGTCATTACCGGTTTCATTCAGCAAAATAGCAGAAGAAGAAAATGACAAAATCAGCATTATGATAAATAAAAAGGTATTCATTTATGTCCCCCTGAAAAAATTATTGCACAAATGCAGTAAGCAAACATTGTGCATTATTCCCTTTATTATATAACAATACGGCGTTTTTGTCAACTGTAAAACACGGAAAAATCGTTAAAGAAGCACCGCAAAAGATTGTGCGGCAGAAACACAGTCAAATCATATAGGAATTTTGCAAATATACCATCGTATACCAAGCAATTTCTGTACAATATGACGGTGGATATGCAGGTTTATGACGTAAAAAAGTCGTCAGATGTGCTTTGTGCGTATAGAAAAAGTTCAAGTAAAAAAGCTATGCCCGAAAGCATAGCTAAATTAAAAATAGAATAAATAAATATAGAAGGGGAATTGGGGGATTACTTAATCCATGTATAAATATACTCCATCAACCTTAAAATAACCTTAAACAAGCCTTAATTTAGCCTTAAAACGGATTTCAGCCGAAAAATTCGGATAAAGCATTGACAAGTTCATCGCATTTCCCGTCTGATTTTATATCAATATCTTCCTTTTCAGGCGGAAGCAGACCGTAAATGGTATTATAAAGCTTAACGTGCATGGTAGCTGAACCTTTTTCATTTGATGCATCAAAGAATGCGTCATAGTAAAGCATTGATTTTTCCACATCATAATTCAGATTTGAGAATGCAACGTTATCAAATGTATAACCTGCGGCATAGTAATCCGTCATACTTTCGTTCAGGCGTTCCTGTTCTTCGGCTATGAACCAGTTTTTTGGAAAAAGACCTGTTCTGTTTGCAACAGCATTGTGTTCAGCAGTGTATTTTTTGAAAATCATTTCGGCAAAGCCTTTTGGGGCAAACTGCGGATCGTTTGCAAAGTTTACGGCATCACAAAACTCATAATATTTTTCATCGTCATTCTCATCAAAACTTATTCCCGAACATAGATACATACCATCATAATTCTTAATAAAAAAGAGGTCAAGTTTTTCTCCGCTTTCATATTTTATTCTTACATGATTTTCTATAATATTTTTATTATTTGACGGAGAATCTGCGGCATACACATACAAATCTGTATAATGTGCAAATGAGAGTATACTTTTGATTTTTTTCCCTTTCAGAAGTTCATCATAACATTTCTGAAGTTCAGCTTTGTTCTGCTCTTTAATTTCTTTTGAATATTTTTCGGTTTGCAGGTTAAAGTTGAAGTAGTTTCCGCAGGAAATTGTGTCAACGTATTCAGACATTCTTCCTTCTGCTATCATTTTTGCAATTTTTCTTGTTTCGAGCGACTGAAAAATCGTTTCAAAACTGATAAAATCTGTAGTGTGGGTTATCTGACCGAAAGTAAGCACACCTGTTCCGCCAATAAAAAATAATACCAAAAGCGAAAGAATAATTATTTTAATTTTGCTTCGCTTCATTTTTTTGCTTACTTTGCGGAAAACCTTGCTTTCTTCGGGGATATTTTCAATTTTTTCGGAAATTTCGTCGGGAAGTTCTTCGCAGAGCTTACGGCAGATTTCGCATTCCTTCAAATGCTGTTCAATAAAAGTACGGCTCTCCTCGTTGCATAGTCCCTCTTTGTAAAGCGGAATGAGGTCTTCGGCGATACCACAGTTATTATTTTTCATAATAGTTCCTCCTTTTCTGAAAGTTCAATAAGTTTCTTTTTTCCTCTGAAGAAAGTTGTTCTTGCCCAGCTTTCGGTCTTACCAAATATACCTGCAATTTCTTTGAAGCTTAGTTCGGCAAATACACGCAGACTGAAAATTTCCTTATAGGGTTCGTCAAGGAGGTGCAAAAGGCGGTGTATCTTTAGTGCACTCTCCTTGTCGAACAGTTTTTCCTCAAAAGAATGATTATCAGCATATTCTGTTTCTGATTCATCAAAAGAGATATTTTTATTTTCGGCTTTTTTCAGACTGTCAAGGTAAAGATTTCGGGCGATAGTGAATAAATAGGTCTTGACAGAGCATTCGCCTTTGAATTTATCTATGGAAGAAATGGCTTTCAGCATGGTATCCTGCATGATATCCATAGCCTGAGCCTCATTTCTGCACATTTTCATGATGAACCGATAGAGGTCAGCCGAATACATTTTATATATTTCATCAAATTCCTTGTTCACATCTCATCACCGCCTTTTTAAGGATTTCTGTCTATATAGACGAACCATTTTTGATTTCGTTACAAAAAAATAATAAAGGGCACCTCTAAAACCCGTTTTGAGTAAGAAAAAGCAGATAGGTACAGTAGATGCAAGAAAAGCCATCGAAGGCGTGCTTTCGCACTACGAGAG
>JAZQND010000111.1:0-4450 GCA_045627145.1 Ruminococcus sp.
CAGTATGCCTGCAAAATTTCTGTACAATCTGACGAAAAATCTAACTGCGTTTCTGCCGCACAATCTTTGTGCGGTGTTGCCTTTACTTTTCGATTTTGACTACTTTGCTGAATTTTTCCTCTCCGCCGTAATTCCAGCTTATAGTTGATTCGCCGATATCATGTATAACGAATTTGTTGCTTTCGTTAAAGCTTATAACTTTTTCGTTGCTTGAAGAAAGGGAAATATCATCTTTAAAAGGCCCTGTGTTCTTTATATTTACAACAACATCACAGCATAATGTTTTATCTGCATTATAAAATGTTACTATTGCTTTGCGGTCTGTGCCGTATGAATCAGCGGCATCAATAGTGATATGATATTTGCCGTCGGAAAGGACAGCCGTAACCCATACGCCTTCGGTTGTATCCCACTGAATCTCGTCTGCCGCATTGTCATTAACATCAATGATGAGGTCGCTGTTTACAGACATAAGCTCTGTGGAAAACTTATAGCCGAACATAGGCTCAATGCTGTTGATATTTATGACATCAGGGCATTCAACCTCTGTTATTTCTATATTTTCACTGATATTTATGCTTACGTTAGTAATATTAGGCATCATTTCAGTGATATGTCTTTCAGATGAAGAAGTTCCGCCGCTGAGCATCATATATACCGCAAGTCCGAGACCGAGTGCAACAAGCAGTGAAAGAATGGCGGCAATAAGCGGAACGGGATCAAAGGCTTTTTTTACGTTATCTGCGGCATATTTTTCATTTGGCTGTTTACGGAAATAATCGTCATATCTGCGGTATTCAGCATTATCCTGAACTATTGGCGTTTCAGTATTTTGTCTGTATGGCTTTACCGGAACATTTTCAAGGCGTTTGAGGTCACGGATAAGTTCGTCAATGCTCTGATATCTGTTTATATCGTCATATTCGCAGGCACGGAGGATTATATTCGCAAAGCTTGCCGAACAATTTGCAGGCGGAGCAATGGGAGTTCCCTGAAGTCTTAGTTCAACGGCATCTTCCGCAGAGATATGACGTTCACGCTCAAAAGGCATATAAAGGTCATTCATAAGCACATAAAGACATATTCCGAATGAATAAATATCCGCAAGCTTTGTATAATATTCTCCTGAATCAGATTTTGCTTTGTAGACTTCGGGAGCAAGATAGCCGTTTGTACCGGCAAATGTTCTGGTAAACTCGGTTTCTTTGGAAATATTGAAATCTCCAAGTTTAAACGTACCGCTGGATTCGTCAAGAAAAATATTGGAAGGCTTGAGGTCACGGTGGATTATTCCCATATCGTGGGCGGCTTTAATGCCGTTTGCGATATCGCAGGCAAGACGGCGAATATTGGTTTCCGAAAGCTCAAAATCGCCTCTGTTTCGCAGTATATCGCCAAGACAGGCAAGATATTCCATTCTAAGGCAGAAATAACAGCCTTCATTTTTCCCGTCAATGATGAGGTCAAAGAAGGACTCGTCCTCATAAGAAACGATATTAGGACAGTTTTTAAGCTTGTGCATGATATTTGATTCGTTTATTACAAGTTCACGCTTATGTTCAATTGAACGTCTGCGGCGTTCCTCGTCCATCATTGCGTTTTCTGAAGGAACTATAGGCTCAACTTTCATTGCTGCAACGTCAACACGTCCCGAACGTTCAGCCGTAATTTTATACACTGAACTATAACCGCCTGTGCCGATTTTTTCTCCTATAGTCCAGTTTGACCAAAGAGGCTGTTTTTGTTTAAGCTGTTCAAGAATTATTTCATTCAGTTCAGTGCTGTTCATGGATATCCCCCTTTTGCGAAAGCAAATCGCCTGTAATCATACACTTATATAATATCAATTTCTGCATTTTTTGTCAAGGCAATAACGCACAATCTTTGAACAGTGAAGTCCACGCAGTATTAATGCCCTAAATGTTAGGTAAGAATTTGCCTATTTCAAGCTATTTTCCATGAATTTTCATATTTTGCTTGCTATTATACGGAACATCTGCTATAATGTGAGTTGTGTTATTTATTGCTCTCACTTAAAAGTTCAATTTCTCTGCGTCTTTTTCCTCAAAATAAGTGGTCTCTCCCTGTGGGAGAGGTGTCAGAGAGGCTGACCGACAGACCACTATTTCTTCGTCTTTTGGCAATGTTTGATTGGTGGAGCAATATGATAGGAGATAATAATGTATGAGTATTCTTAATGTTGAACACGTTACTCACGGCTTTGGAGCAAGACAGATTCTGAATGATGCTTCATTCCGCCTTCTGAACGGTGAACACGTCGGGCTTGTCGGGGCTAACGGAGAGGGAAAATCAACCTTTCTCAATATCATTACAGGAAAGCTTATGCCTGATGAGGGCAAGGTTGAGTGGTGCAGACATATCACTACAGGCTTCCTTGACCAGTACAGCACTCTTGAAAAAGGCAAAACGATTTACGATATCCTTCGCAGTGCCTTCACTCATCTTTCCGACCTCGAACAGGAAATGATAGCCCTTTATGACAAAATGGCAGACTGCTCTGAGGAAGAACTTAACGATATTATGGAAGAAGTAGGCGAAATTCAGAATATCCTTGATTACAGCGGCTACTATACCATTGATGCTAAAATTTCCGAATATGCAAACGGTCTCGGACTTGGCGAGATAGGTCTTGATAAGGACGTTTCAGAACTTTCGGGCGGTCAGCGAGCAAAGGTTCTGCTTACAAAGGTTCTGCTTGAAAATCCGATGATACTTATTCTTGATGAGCCTACCAATTTCCTTGACGAAAACCATATCGCATGGCTGAAAAAGTTCCTTCAGGATTACGAAAATGCTTTCATTCTCGTTTCTCATGACGTTCCGTTTATGAATGACGTTGTAAATGTCATATATCATGTTGAAAATGCCGTTCTTACCAGATATACCGGCAATTACGAAAACTTCACAAGAATGTATGAGCTTAAAAAGCGTCAGATAGAACAGGCTTACGAAAAACAGCAGAAGGAAATTGCAGATTTAGAGGACTTCATAGCCCGAAACAAAGCCAGAGTTGCAACTACCAACATGGCTAAATCAAGACAGAAAAAACTTGATAAAATGGATAAGATAACCCTTGCCGCAGAAAAGCCGAAGCCTGTTTTCACATTCGCCAAAGCCAGAACTCCGGGCAGAGTTGTGGTTGAATGCAGTGACCTCATTCTTGGTTATGACGAACCTCTTACTCGTCCTGTTTCACTGCAAATCGAAAACGGTCAGAAAATAGCAGTAAAAGGTGTGAACGGTCTTGGAAAATCAACACTTTTGAAAACTCTGCTGAAAATTATTCCGCCTGTTTCGGGAAGTGTTGAACATGACCAGTTTATAGAAGTCGGCTATTTTGAACAGGAGGAGGAAGCAGGAAGCAAAACTGCCCTTCAGACTATTTGGGACGAATATCCTTCAATGACAAATGCGGAAGTCCGTGCGGCTCTTGCAAAATGCGGACTTACCACCGAGCATATTACTTCACAGATGAAGGTGCTTTCAGGCGGAGAAAATGCAAAAGTACGTCTTTGCCGGATAATGCTGAAAAATGTGAATCTGCTCGTTCTTGACGAACCTACCAATCATCTTGATGTTGACGCAAAGGATGCACTTAAAAAAGCTATTCAGGAATTCAGGGGAACTGTTCTCATGGTAAGTCATGAACCTGAATTTTACATGGATATCGCAGATGTTGTCTGGAATCTTGAGGACTGGACAACGAAAATTATCTGAACGGAAATATTGTATGATATTTCCTTCATTAAGGAGTAATTGAAAGTGTATAGAAAAATTCTTTTATCCATTGCAGCGTTTGTATATGTGGGAGGTCTTTGCGGCTGTACCGTTGAGTATACCACGTCCGCTACTCCGGCACAGAATACTACAAATTTCGTAAATTACGAAAACAGCGAAAGCTATACCGAATATACGGAACAGCAGACAGCAGAAAATGAATGGCAGAACGTGGAAATTCCCGTAACCGACTTTGCTGCTGAGGAAGTTTCGATGACGAATGCTTACATAAATATTGCTTCACAGGAACCTGAAATGACCACTGTTCCTGAAGATACAAACAATACAGCACAGCCTGAAGGTATTGAAAATGCCGACATTTACTGTACAAGGCTGGTCAGAGGCGGAACGGATATCGTTATTCCGCCTGATGTGAACCTTATTATTGTCAACTTCATGAATGTTATTGATACCACAGCCGTTGTTGATACAGAACTTGAAATTTATCCTGAAACAGAGGTGTATTTCAGCGACGGAAGCAGTATCCATGTCGGTACGGAAGGTTCGGGAACAGCACTTTATTCAGACGGAAATACTACAAGGCTTATAAATGTATCGTCTGATTTTGTAAACTATCTTCTTTCACTTTACTAATAAAGGAAACACCGCAGTTATGTGCGGTGTTGTCTTTATTGCTCCCCAAATTAAATCA
>JAZQND010000112.1:0-5835 GCA_045627145.1 Ruminococcus sp.
TTGTCACAAGGTGACATCTCCCCATCCTATGGGGAGTAACCCTCAAACTCCCTTCCTAAAACTTTTGAGTGTTGGGTGAATCTTTGAGGGGACAAATGTCCCCTCTAAGATTCACTAATTACAAAAGTCTTTGGAAAGGGGTTCGGGGAAGAAACTTTCCTCAGAAAGGTTTGCCCCGATATCAAGCGTAGTTGTTCTATATGCGAACCGATATTAAAACCGTCCGTTTTTATGTTTTACAGAGATTCGAGCATATCTGAGCCGTAGTGGTGAGGCTGTTCGTACTGTTCAGGCTGTGGATAGTAGTCATCGTAGTTATCCTGAGCCGGCTGAACTTCCTGCTTTTCCTCAGTAGGCGGCTGATATGAATACTCATAGTTTTCATACTGCTGTTCGGTATCTTCGGCATTTTCATAGAACTGTTCAGGTTCTTCCATGAAGTTCTGTTCAGGTTCTGAAATTTCAGATTCATCAGAAGGAGCAGTTTCAGGAGCTTTACCGCCAAGTACATTTGAAAGGAGTGACTTGAGGTCAACACCTGTAGCGGCTGAAAGACCGTCGGTTATTTTAGTAGTTGAACCGATTATATCGCCCACGAGTCTGCTTGAATTACCGTCGCCGTACATAGTGATCTTATCAACCTGTGAAAGCGGAGCAGCGGCATTTTTAACAACTTCAGGGAGTGCCTTGAAGTACATTTCAAGGATAGCGGCTTCACCGTATTTCTTCATAGCTTCAGCCTTAGCGTTGATACCTTCAGCTTCTGCGATACCCTTTGCACGGATAGCGTCGGCTTCTGCCTTACCAACAGCGGCGATACCTTCAGCTTCCTGCATTTTAGCAAATTTCATAGCGGCAGCTTCTGCCTTGCGAGCCTCAGCTTCCTGTTCACGCTGGAAACGGTCTGCTTCTGCTTCTTTTTTCAGCTTATAAAGTTTTGCGTCAGCTTCCTGCTGTGCAGCATACTTATCGGCTTCTGCCTTTTTCTTGATTTGTGCTTCGAGAGCTTTTTCAGTAACCTCAGCTTCTCTTGCTTTAAGTTCAACGTCCTTTTCGGAAGCGGCGATATTAGCGTTTGCTCTTGTAATTTCGATAGTTTTACGCTGTTCTTCCTGCTGAATCTGGTAAGCGGCATCAGCGATAGCGAGCTGAGTATCAGCATCTTTTTTCAATTCAGCCTGACGGATAGCAAGCTGATTGTTTTTCTGAGCGACTTCTGTTTCAGCAATGACTCTTGCATCGTTAGCTTCTTTCTTAGCGTTAGCCTTAGCGATTTCGATTTCCTTTTCAGATTCAGCTCTTGCGATAGCGGCTTTTTTCTGAATTGTTGTAACGTTGTCGATACCGAGGTTTTCGATAAGGTTCTGGTCATCGGTAAAGTTCTGAACGTTGAAGGAAACTATCTCAAGTCCCATTCTGTTGAGGTCAGGGGCGGCATTTTCCTGAACTTTTTCAGCGAAAGCCTTACGGTCGTTAACCATAGCCACGAGAGTCATCTGACCGACGATCTCACGCATATTACCTTCAAGAACTTCTCTTGCAACCTGTGCGATATAGGCAGTTTCTCTGTTAAGGAAGTTTTCGGCACCGAGTTTAATGAGTTCCGGATCACTGCTCACTTTAACGTTAACGTTAGCATCGACATTGATATTGATATAATCGGCTGTCGGAACGGCACTTGAAGTTTTAACGTCAACGGCGATAAGCTGTAATTTAAGTTTATCGACACGTTCAAAGAACGGAATACGAACGCTTGCTTTACCGATTATGATTTTCTTTCTGATACCGGAAATAATAAAAGCGGTATCAGGCGGAGCTTTAATGTAACCTGTGATTAAAATAACAATGAGAAGTATAACACCCAAAGTTATTGGAATAACTGTTGCCCAATTGACATTTTCTAACATAAATAATCCCTCCATATCATTACATGAACGATTCCATTTCGTTCATTGACAACATTATATCCCTTTTTTCACCGCTTGTCAATACCCCTATAATCGGCAAAATACTGCAAAAAATGATGTTTTTATAAAAGATTATACAAGCGGAAAGCTCTATAAATCGGTTCAAACGAACTTTTTTCAAAGTTTGAAGAACTCTAAAAAATGTCACTTGAATATTTCGTAAATTTTATGTGAATTTGTTTGCGTTTCCAAAATAATTAGTAAAATTTATTGTTGCTTTTCAAATAAGTCTTGAATTTGTGGAAACAATATTCTTGAAATGAATCGAAATTAATGGTATAATAGTATCGTAACCACTCACAATAGAAAATAGCCTCACAAACGTACTTTGTGCAGTACAGCTATAAAGGAGATAATCATGCTTGATGACATTAAAACCGCCGAAATTCTTGAAAGACTTGAACAATTCGGCTTTGAAGCATACATAGTAGGCGGATGTGTTCGTGATACAATTATGAACCGTGCCATTCACGATACCGATATTACAACAAATGCCCTTCCTGAACAAATAATTGCCGCATTTCACGACTGCAAAACTATCCCGACAGGCATTAAACACGGTACTGTTACCATAATCAAGGACAGCATCCCTTATGAGATTACAACTTACCGCATTGACGGCGAATATTCCGATTCACGCCGTCCCGACAGTGTTATTTTTACCGCTGATATCACCGATGACCTCTCAAGGCGTGATTTCACCATGAACGCTATTGCTATGAACAGAAAAGGCGGTCTGGTGGACGCTTTCGGCGGTAAAGCCGACATTGAAAACGGTATCATAAGATGTGTCGGTGAACCTAAGATACGCTTTACGGAGGACGCTCTTAGAATTATGCGTGCTATCCGCTTTTCTTCACAACTCGGTTTCACTATCGAGGAAAAAACCGCAGAAGCCGTTCACAATATGAAAGACCGTCTGAAAAATATCTCAAAGGAACGTGTCCGTGAAGAACTTGACAAGCTTCTCGGCGGAAAAAACTGCCGTGAAGTTCTGATGAGATACAGCGACATTATCACAACTGTAATTCCCGAATTTGAGTCAAGTATCAACTTTGAACAGCATTCACCCTATCACAAATTTGATGTCTGGGAACACACAGTCCGTGCTGTTGAAGCCGCACCACAGGATAATCTGAAACTGCGGAGAGCATTGCTTTTCCACGATATTGCAAAGCCTTACTGTGCCTCATTTGATAAAAACGGTCGTGGTCATTTCTTTGACCACAATAGAAAAAGTGCGGAAATGACGGAAAAAATCATGAAAGACCTCCGCTACGACAACGCATCAATTGACTATACGGTAACTCTTATCGCTCATCATGACGATAAATTCAAAAATAAATGCGATATCAAAAAAATAATGTCCGAAATAGGCGATGAATGGTTCTTTGAACTTATGGAACTAAAAAAATGCGATAATTCGGCAAAAAGTGAATTTGTACTTGACGAAATAAAAGATTTTGACAAGCAAATCGCTTTTGGCAGAGAAATAGTCAGCAATAACGAATGCCGCAGCCTGAAAGCTCTCAAAATTGACGGACTTGCCCTAAAAAATATCGGTTTAAACGGCAAGGAAATTGGTACGGCATTCACCGAACTGCTGAACCTCGTCATGGAAGAAAAGCTTCCGAATGAAAACGCCGCTTTGCTTGAATATGCCGAACAGAGGTGGAGAAAGTGAAAGGTTTCATCCATTCAACGGAAAGTTTCGGAACTGTTGACGGCCCCGGAGTAAGATTCGTAATTTTCTTTCAGGGCTGTCCGCTTAGATGCAGATACTGCCATAATCCCGATACATGGGAATTTGGTAAAGGTGAGCTGAAAACTGCCGAAGAACTCATGGCGGAATACGATTCCTACAAGGAATTTCTCAAATCAGGCGGTATCACAGCAACAGGCGGCGAACCGCTTGCACAGCCGGATTTTCTTGCCGAACTTTTTACACTTGCCAAAAGCAAAGGTATCCACACCTGCCTTGATACATCAGGTGCAGTATATTCCCCTGAAAGTCACGAAAAAATTGACAGGGTTCTAAAGGTTACTGACCTTGTGATGCTTGATATCAAGCATATTTTCAGTGACGAACACAAAAAACTGACAGGTATCGGAAATGAGAATATTCTCGCATTTGCAGAACATCTCCGTGACCTGAATATTCCCGTCTGGATACGTCATGTGGTTGTTCCCGGAATCACCAATACCTATGATGAACTCACTGCACTTGGCGAATATCTTGCAAATCTGAACAATTTAAAAGCACTTGATGTTCTGCCTTATCACGACATGGCAAAAAAAAAATATGAAGAACTTGAAATTGAATATTCCCTTGCCGATACACCTCCGCTTTCAAGAGCCGAGGCAATTGAAGCAAAAAATATCATAATGAACGGCTTGAAAAAAGCCCTTAAACAAAAGTAAGCCAATGAACAAAATTAATTGTTCATTGGCTTTTTTACAGATATTATTTGTTATATGTTAAAAATGATTCAGACAAAAAGTTATAATTAAATTTTGATTAGTTCTTAACAGGAAGTGAACCGATCATTTTATCAACATACTTTGAGATTGTTAAAGCATCTGAAGCTGTTACGCCGTCACGTCTGCCTGCTCCATCAGTTGAACATACATCAGCAAAAAGCATACCTTCCTTTGTCATGTGACCAGCCTTTGTTCCGTCTATGCCATATCCGCTTGGATTAGCAATGAAGTTAAGAATAAGTGTTGCATCATTAGAATTTACAACGCCATCACAGTTTGCATCGCCGTAAAGGTGTGACTTGAACTTTCTACCTTCAGAAGCTGCACAAGCCTGTGCATTTGTGAATGAAACACCTGCAGATGTCTTAGGACCATATACTGTAGCTATCTTATCACCTGATAAAACGCTGATACCCCAAGATGAAATCTTGCTGTTTATTACTACGTCCTTAAGAACTGTACAGTTTTTAAAAGCATAGTTGCCAACAACTGAAAGTGTGTAAGGAAGTTCAATAGTTTCAACACCTGCACCTGCAAATGCATAAGCACCAATTGACTTCATATCGCCTGAGAAATTAATATAGCATAATGAATTGAAACCTTCAAATGCTCTATCGCCTATTGCTGTAATACCATTCTTGATGTCAAGGCTCATAACATGAACAACTTTGTCAAGCTTATATGCCTTAAGAGCCTGGTCAACAGCCTGCTTTGTTACTGTACCTTTACCTGAAACTGTCATCTTACGAGTTGACTGGTTATAAGAAATAGTAACAGATGAAGTTGTTGAAGCTGCACTTGCAGCCATTGATGTGAGACCTGTTACTGCCATGCAAGCAGCAGCAGCCATTGCAAATATTCTTTTGCTTTTCATAACTAAAAGCCCCTTTTAAATAAAATATTTATTGAAACACACAAAAGTGTGTCAATAGCATAATAAAAACCAACATTAAACAAATCAAAACTCAATTGGTTGTATATTTTTTAAAATTTTGATTGTATTTTGTAAATGTTATGGCTTTATTATAACATATAATTTCTTTATTGTCAATATAAAATTAACAACAAAAGGCTTTTTTATCAATTTATGTTAGGTTTTGCTAAAAAAGTAAGCAAAAAATCCAAGTTAATTATCCATTTACAGTAAAATATTTGATGGTTTTGTGTTAAAAAAATACCGATAAGCAAATTACTGCTCATCGGTTATTGCTCCACCAATTAAATCTTGAATAATCTATGCGAAGTGATGAAGGAGAAAGTCAAGGAAGAAAGCCGCAGAAATACTGGTCTGTCGGTCAGCCTCTCTGTCAGCTTCGCTGACACCTCTCCCACAGGGAGAGACCTCGTATTTCAAGGTTTTCTGACGTAGAATTTCTTCTTCAGGACA
>JAZQND010000113.1:0-8794 GCA_045627145.1 Ruminococcus sp.
ACCTTCTTTGCTTTTTCCTTTTTCTTGGATTCTGTCTTCATATACTGTCTCCTTGTCTTATTTTAATCTATTCCATCTGCCTGTTCTTTTCCGGTTCGTGCCCCTGCTTTTCCATAAAGAGCCTGTATTCCGTAGAGAACGAGCATGCCCTTAAGACATGTTCGGCAAGATTGAGTTCATGGTCGTTGCTTATCTGGGGGAATGATATCTGTTCATACTCACTCTCATGCTCCTTGAGCCATATGAGGTTCGCTACCGTATCGTATATCGAGTCCGTAGGGAATATCAGGTATCCGTTATACAGGAATATCTCCTGCGGATTCCTGTTGATAGCCCACTCAAGCTCCGGGTCTGACTGGATGAATTTCCATTCGGGCATTATTCTGGGCTTCTTCCTATAGGTCTCGATTACCCTTACCGAGCCTTCTGATATGCTGTCGGTAATCATGAAATGCTCCCTGTCGAAGCGTGATACATTGTCCTTTGCGAGCTCTACGAGCTCTCTCGGGATGGAGATACTGTTCTCGTTAAGGAGCATCTTGAGCTCCATATTCTCCTTCATGAGCCCGGACAGCTTCCTGAATACCTCTGCGTATGAGAAGTAGTTCGTGTCGAAGCCCGACTTCTGTATCTGCTCCATAAGATAGTTAGTCCTCTTGGATATGTTCTGGAGCTGTGACTGCTTCTTTGCAAGCTCCCTTTCCATCGACTCGTTCTTCAACTGCTGTACGGTACGGTTTCCTGAATCCGTTGCACCGTTCAGTATCTCGCACGGATACCCTAATACCTTCGTCATCCTTTCGAGCATCCTTATATGGAGCTTCTGAAGGTAGGGGCGGTTGACCGAATCCTTTGCACAGATACGCCCCTTCACTGATACATGGTTCTCTGCCTCATAATTGTCTATCCTTCTCTTCATCTCGTCGGAGAGCTTCTCACGCTCTATGGACATTACCGGAAGGAAATCGAGGTGCATGTGCGGGGTGGTCTCATCCTTATGCACTACGGCATTAAGGACATTCTCCTTCCCCCAGTCCTCACAGAAGAATTCGTATGCCGTTTCGAAGAACCTCTTCTCGTCACGGGGCTTCACATCCTGCGGGAGGGTGAGCCTTAACTCACAGAACGCCACGAGGTTCTCCCTGTCCTGATGGTAGTAATCCTTCATCTTCTGCTTCACCCCTTTGGGCGGTGTCTTCACGAAGCAGTAGTTAAGGTGCGTCCTCATAGGGTCGATGTCCTCATTCGCATGGGTAACGCCGTCACCCTCCGTGCGGTTGTTATGGAGCCATACCCTGCCTATCGCACTTTTGGGAAATTTTTCAATCCTCATTTGTATATACCTTTACAGAACTGCCTATAAAAAGGGGAAAGGAATGTGTTCCAATCCCCCTTATGGTCAGTCTGCCCTTTCCATTTCACCTTCAGGCTTTACGGCTTTTTCCTTTTCAAGCTCCTCTGCGAAGGATTTCTTGAATTCTTCTGCCTGCCTGATGATTCCGTCAATCTTCTGCATCTGTTCATCAATCTTTGCGTTCACATTATCGTTGATTTCCCTGATGCGTCCTTTGATGTCAGGATTTCCGCTCTTCCTCATAAGCAATCACTCCTTCTCGGACTTCTCTGCGTCTTCCTTCTCATTGAGCTTCCCGTTGAGCTTCTCACGCCTGTCGGCATACTCCTGCATCTTATCCTCAAGCTTCTTCTCAAGCTTCTGGCAGATGTCCATCTTGCCTTCGTTGAGGAACCTGTTCGCCTTCTGTACGGTAGTAGCGATAGCCACCTTTGTGTCGGTGACGGCATCCCTCATGGCGTTTACTGTTTCGGTAAGACCATGAGCAACAGCCTCGCCTGCCTTCTGAAGGGGCTGTTTGATGGTGAAGGCGATATCTGCATCGAGTTCTGCCTTCTTCCTGTCTGCGAAGTCATTGAGCTTCTCAAGCTTGTCCTGTGCGACAGCCTTCGTGTACCTGAAGAAGTCCCTTGTGCTCTCCGCAATCTTTGTCACGCCGTTCCTTACGGCATCCTTCATTGAAGCAAATACACCCTTTACGGTATCGACTGCCTGCTTTGAGAAGTTCTTGAAGTTATCCCACTTCTGCCTTAAGTCATCAGCTACGATTTCGCCGAGGCTTCTCTTATCAATCCTTTCGATATCGCCGAGGAGTTTATCAAGCTTTGCTTCGATTGCTTCCTGCTTGAGCCCAATCTGCATATAGAGCCTTGTTTCGATATTCCCGAGCTTTTCAGCTACGGTTTCGGGAGTTTCGGTGCCGAGGAGCAGTCCCTGTTCGAGGTCTGACTCTGTCTGCTGGAGGTTCGCACCTATCGTATGTGCCAGCCCCTCAAGTGATTTTTGTGTCGATGTCATCTCTTTGATAAATCCATCGACTGCATCATACATTTCCTGTGTCATGGCTTTTTCTCCTATAAGATTATGGGATGATTCCCTTATCTTCTTCTTAAGTCTTTATCAGCCCGTTCTTCATAAGTCCCTTTTCAAGGGCGTTCACATATATCTGGTTCAGGGGGCTCTCCTTGAGCTCGCCGAGAACCTCTTCCATTGCCTTCGGGTCTGAATAGCACCGTTTCTCTATACCTGCAGAGAAGCAGTCCGCTACTGCCACGAGGCTTCCTATACGGGGTATGCCGTTGCCTTTTGCATGAAGATAGCCTCCCCCGTCAGTCCTTTCGTGATGGTAGAGGCATGCATCCATAAGAAGCTTATATGTGGCAGTCTTTATATCAGTGATGTCGTTTATCGAGGTCACTATCTGAAGAACCACTATCCCGCCCGTGATGTGCTCCTGAACATTGAACCTGTCAATGCTGTCAAAATTCACCTTGTCGAGCATTCCCGGATGGAACTTCGCTATGAACACCTTGCCTATGTCATGGTATTTGCCTGCTTCATAGACCTGTGAAGCCTTTATCCCTGCCCATTCCTTCCTTTCGTAGTCCGGAAGGGCTTCGAATATCAGCCTTGAGTAGAACCCTACATTCCTGCTGTGGACTATGAGGTTCATCCCCGGACACTCCCTGTCGGCTATTTCTATGAGAATGTCGAGGTCTTCCCTGAGACCATGGCTTAAACCTTCCTTAATATCCATATACCCGATACCACGAACACTCCGAGGAGTGCGTAGGAAAGATACGGGATACCAAGGAGTATGCTACAGCCGACAACTGCAGTCCCGAGCATGATGTGCAGGGCAGGAAGTATGGTACATGCTTCCTTTCCTACCGCTATCTCTTCCCCTAATGTTTCGGAAACCGAAGAAAGAGCCTCTGACTGTTTCTTCTTTCCCTTCTTATCCCAGAATGACATATATCTCATCACTAAAATAAAGGTTTCGCCTTTGTAGGCTGACCTTCACTTCAATAATGGTTAATAATAGGTATCATCAGTCGAACAGGTCATCGGGTATGGGTTCTACCTTACCTTCGATATATTCCGCAAGCTCTTCCTTCTGCCTGTATTCATCGTAGTACTGTCCGTACCGTTCAGAAGTCCCGTCAAAGACCGATGTGACCGGAACGAGCATTTCTTCATCATATACGGGCTTGACCAACGCTTTTGCCTCACTGAAGGTGAACTGTCCGTTCAGGCTGTTGATGGCGATATCGAAAACGATATCCCCATATGAAAAGGCTACCTTTAAGCCCGTGAAGGATACGAGCCTGTTCCTGAGTTTCCCGTCAGAATCCGTGTTTATGGTATAGGTGAGCGTTCCCGGAAGACCTTTCATATCCTTATAGGTCGCTTCAAGTGCTTCCTTGAGCTCCATCACCATATCCTCGATATAGCCGTACCTCAAATCCTCACCGCCCGATATGAGATTGCCCTCTCCGTCATATACCTCTTCGGAATAGATGGGCATGATTTCCGATTCGAGCTTCTGCCTGTAGGCATTAAGGATGCTTTCCTCAAATACGCCATAGTCTGCCTCAAGGTCTGTAAAGAGCTCATTGAGCTTTACTGTCGATATGAAGCGGTAGCCCGTAGTGGATTTTTCAACGGTTCCGTCCTTTTCTATCCTTGAAACGGCTTTTCTGAGGAAGCCCTCAAGAAGCCCCGGGAAGGAACCGTCCCCTCCGAGGTCTATCCATGCACCTCCGTCAGTGAGGACATATCTCCCATCCGTATGGTAAAGGTTAAGGTCTAAAGCCCCGTCCTCCGAACCGTCCTTCCCTGCCTTCTTTATGGCAGTGTCAAAGGAGAATACCTTATCGTTTCCGGAAGAAGTGACCGTACCATAGAGATTGCCCGAGAAGTCCACTGTCCTGCCGAGGATTTTCAGCGTCCCGTCAATGTTCATGTCAGCGAGTGTTTCCGTTACGGAAAAGCCGGGGGAAGCGTTGACGAGCACCGTGCCATCGGGGATGGGTACGGGCGTAGGCGTAGGGGTAGGTGTGGGCACCTCCTCTGCCACGGTGATGTCTTCTTCGGGTGCAGAACAGCCGAAGGTACAGGTCATAAGAAGCACGACCATCAAAAGATACAGGTATTTTCTGATTTTCATTTTTCCATTCCTTTCTTATCTGATTATCAGCCCATATACGATGCCTATGGCAAGGACTATGGACGCAAGTATCACTGTCAGTACCACTGACGGGGTATCGCCTGACCTTATCCTTCCTATCCTGCACTTCGTAACGAAGAGCACGGGTATGCCCGAAGGATTGAACATATCGAGGAAAAGGTGCGAGAGCGTACCCAGAAAAAAGAACATGAGTGACGGGCAGAACAGGCACGATAACACGAAGGACGCAAGGTGCAGTGCGAAGTCGTGGAAGAGCCCACGATGGTTCGAGCCTGTTTTCCCGAATGCCTCCGACACCTTCCCTATGACCGTGCTCACAGGCTTCGTCATATGCCCGAAGGATGAATCAGGGTTGTCTATGTCAGGGAATATACTGCCGATAAGGCATGTGCTCACCGCAAGAACCGTGAGCGGAAGGTCTGAATGCATGTGCAGGCAGGCACACGCAGAGACCGAAGCCCCGAACATGAAATGGCAGTTCCCGTTCATAGGATGAGATACAGAACCATGTATATTACGGGTATCATAAATCCTGCCGTCTTTATGAGCCTTAATCCTGCCGTCTTACTTTCCATAGTCCTCTCCTTTCACATATCCTACATACTCCCTCACTGACTGTATGTAGTTGCCTTCAGCCTTCATGATGCTGTCCTCATCCATTGCACCCTTGAGGAAGCATCCCTTTACGCTATCGAGCCTTACAGGTGATATCCTCGTGCATTTCTCCGTATCGACCATATGCTCGTAGCAGTAGCCTTCGCCATAGGGTCTTCTTTCATCATGCTCGCCCGTGACTATCTCTATGGTGATGGATGCCTTTGCTTCGGACTCAATCCTTCTGTTGAGCTCATCCACGCCGATTACCCTGCCTTCCTCAAGGCCGAGGAAGTAGTAGAGGGGTATGTATGAACCGGGCTTGCCCGTGAACAGACCGTCATCATCCTTAAGCCCTATCTGGAGGTAGTCCTGAAGGAGCCCCGTGCCCGTGAGCTCCAGTTCAGACCCGGTCAGCTTATCGCTTCCTACCCTGAAGAAGTCGAGCGTCTCCTCAAGAAGGCTGTCGTAGTCTTCAGAGCTTCCGTATTCCTCACAGAAGACATCCTCAAGGTCAGCGTCTATGCAGAAATATCTCTTCCCGAGTCCTTCCCGTATGTCCCTTTCTACCAGCTTTTCTTTCGTATTATCCATTTTTCTTCCTCCCGTGCGTCCCGTGCGTATTTTGTATATACCTTTCGCTATAGATATAGTTAAAAACAGGTTCCTATAAAAAACGGAGGTCAGAAACGGGTTTTAACTATATACATGATGAAGGCAATTAAGAATTCAGAATTAAGAATTATGAATTATGGTTTGACTTCGTAATCCATATTTAACTTCGTGATTCATAAATTCTGATTCATAACGAAAGGAGAATGTTTATGGAATACATGATTATCATTAAGCCCGATGGAACCATTGAGCATAAGCCCTATGGGGGCTTTAAGGACATCACGGATACTGTTGAGGGAATGACGACAGGACACCTTCCGAAAAGGCAGGGCTCATATCCTACGGGTTTGAGGAATTCACCCTCGGTTAAGAAAAAAAAGGGAACCGTTGTTATCTGCCGGTTCCCTTATCTGTTTTCAGCTTTTCAAGTATCGAGCATCCATGCCGTAAGCGGAGGTTCTCTGCTACAGTGGTCACATAATCATACCACGCACATCTTCCTGTGTCCGTAAGCGTCCGGCACAGGTCTGCATTGCAGTTCTCCCTGCACAGGAAGTCCTTGAATTCCTTCTCGAATTCGTCTATGGTATCCTTTATGCCATCCTCATATGTCTTCATAAGCCTTTCCTTTCCGAAAAAAGAAGCCCATTGAAAGGCTTCTTTTCCCTGATAAAACACAAAAAACAGATTTTTAATAAAAGGAGAATCATCTTAAAGGGGGGCAGACTATTGCGAACCTGCCGTCTGCCGTGGCGACTTAGAGTACTGTTTTTAAAAACCCTTTCTCCAAACGCATTTTCACCTCAATTACTAAGGCTCTATGCTAACTCTCGAAAGAGATTTTGTAGCCTTGCTCGTCAGCTACAGAGTTTCTGATAAGGCAATTAGGAATGAGGAATGAGGAATGAGGAATGAGGAATTAGGAATAATAAAGCAAACTGCATTCAGCATTCCGCATTGCTTTTCTGTATAGGAGCATACACTCCTGTTCTTACATGGATGAATACATTTCCCTGAACTTCTCGGAAGCAAGCTCTCCGATTTTATCGGTAAGGCTCTTTTTGATGATAGCCTCAAGCTCTTCCCTGTTAAGGAATTTTTCGAGATATCCTTTAACAGAAGCATCGACAATGGCACCAAGTTCCTGTCTGAAACCATCTGATGATGTATATTCCTTAACGGTTTCAAATACAAGACTGTCAATCCTATCCGCAACTAATCGTCTGAACCCGCCTGTCATCTTATAACCGCCATAGAAATCTTTTTCAAAATACTGACCGATTGTCCTCTCCTGTACATCAGAAAGCGTTTTGTCAACAATCTCCTGTGTAATCTCTTTCTGTGCTGAACTTCTTATACACTCCTTGATTTTGGCAGTAATGATTTCTGTCACCGCCTTGTCAAAGACTTCATCGTTTACCTTGAGGTTTACCTGTGTCTGCATATGTTTACCTTCCTTTTTTTACCGACTTTATAAAATATCGGCTGACGGGGAATCCTTAAAGGTACGCCATTTAATCAGCTCCCAACCTCTGAACCGATATCCGCAAACGGAAGGTACCGCCCCTTCCCTGAAACCACCCGGGCTGTTAACCCTGTGGAAGCCGACTTCGAGCTTTTTAATGACTAAATAGATTTAATATCCACTGCTGTCCAGCGGAGCGGATGAGACAGGATTCGAACCTGCGACCTTCCCCTTAGGAGGGGGACGCTCTATCCGACTGAGCTACGCATCCATACAGGGAGTCGAACCCCCTTCCTGTGGTTATGAAGCACAGGCGTGACCGCACCTTTTTGGTTATAAAAAATCACAATCGAGAAACAAACAGAAAGGACAACTTTCTTTTTTGTTATCTTGATATCATTATAGCATATATTCCGTCTGCTGTATACAGTTAACCGTTCTTTCCATAAATTATTTTATCTTGAGGGCTCTTTTTGGAATGGCATCATCTGTGACCTTTATGTCAGAGAACACGCCTCTTACCGAAGCAAAGCATCTGTCAAGGAAGGCGTTGAGCATCTGTGCTTCATCCATCCCTTCAAGCTCGCTGTCCGTATAATGCAGGAACAGTGCCTTCCGCACTTTCTCCATGTCAAATGTCGCTACGAGCTTCATTCCTCTCCGTCCCCATCCCTTTCCCCGAAGCCATCGGCAATCGTGGCTATGGTATCTGTAAGGAGCCCTATCCTCGTCATCGCAAAGGCAAGGAATTCTTCCCTTGAAGAAAAACCTGACTTCTGTATGGCAAAGCCGAAATATGAGCCTGTAAGACCGAGCCAGAGCGAATTGACCGCTTCCTGCTCATCCAAGCTCCTGTCAAGCTCTACCGATACATTGTTCACGGTACCGCCGTGACCGTTATCTCTTGCCGTGAGGGTGTACCTCATCATAAACTTTCTTTCACTTTCAGGCTCATCCTGTCCGATACCGAATTCTGCCTTCAGGTAATCATCTAAATCTATTTTCTTATCGTTTCCGTCTGACATATGGTTTTCTCCTTCCGGATTCTTAATAAGGCAATTAGGAATGAGGAATTAAGAATGAAGAATGTATGCTATTTATTTTTAGTAATAGCTACTAATATTCTAATCAATTCTTCACACTTACCCTGTAACTCATCAAATATACCCCGTTCTATATATTCACTTTCATAAAGCAACTCTAACCAATATAGCGTTTCTTCTGCTTCTTTAAGTGATATAGACATCTTTGATATAAAATCAGCCTTGCTTTGTGCCCTTGTGCCTTCTCTTATATTAGCTCCAATACTTGTACCACTACGCAGTATTTGTTTGGAGAGGATGTATTCATTATTAGTCGCAAGTTCTTTATATAGTCTAATAATATCTAAAGCAAATGCTTTACTTTTATCTTTAATTGGATTATCTGTATTAACCATAGAATTATCCTTTTCTCATATAGGATTTGCGAATGCAGTTTGCTTTATTATTCCTAACTCCGCATTCTGCATTCCGCATTGCCCTTTCCCTCCTTCCGGTTTCGTGTACACTCGCCACAAGATATTTACAGAGTAGAT
>JAZQND010000114.1:0-9144 GCA_045627145.1 Ruminococcus sp.
TTCAATCCCTTCCTGTGATTCTGCCCTCAGTCTCTTTCCCTCTTCCGTGCTGCCTCGACAGTCTTATCGGTTCCTTTCAGGCTCTCCCCTGACGACTTTTATATTATATCATACCGCTTCTCATTTGTCAAACAGAAGAAATCTAATTTTTTCTTACTTTTTATGTGTAATTTCACCATGAAGTCAAAAAAATCGCCGCATAAAGCTTTTTTAGTGCTTTATGCGGTGTAACTCAACCTAATTCAAGCGTCATGCAGTTATCGCCGTCGCCTTCTTTAACAGAAACCGTCATTGTACTGTTAAATTCTCTGCCGCTTTCCTCCATAACTTCAAATATATACTGTTCATCTATGTACTTTTTCTTAAAGTCCTCATACAGTGATTTCCCTGCGAACTTCATTTCTATTGACTTTTCGCCGTTAATTATCTCTTTTTCGATAAGCTTTCTTGCATCTTCCTCCGAACGGATATACAAGCCATTCTTTATATAATAGTTTTCCTTATCAGCCGTGCAGGTATAGGGCCTTATCAATTTTCTGTCAGCAATATGTGTTGACGAAAAATCGTTGTCATTGCACAGGAAGTATGCATGGCGTACTTCGTCACCGTAGTCATTATCCGCCCACGTTACGTCTATATTATACCAGTCGTCATCGACCTTAACCTGATTCCATGCATGATTTTCGCCCTTATCGGTAATACCCGTTATCAAAATGCTTTCAAGACCAACATCCGCTGCAAGAATCGAAAAAGCTTTGGCATAGCCTTCACAGTTCGCCTTCTTTTCAACAAGGCAGCCATAAGCTGTTGAACTGTATTCCTCGTTCATACCCGTGACGTATGTACAGTTCTGGACGAGATATTCATTAATTCTTTCAACCTTTTCATATTCGGAAATTGCTGTTTTGAACCTTGCAAGTGCCCTCTGCTCCGCCTCATCAAATTCAGCAATTTTGCTGTCTGCCAATTCCAAATCATCACGATATGCAATTTGTGCTTCCTTCACTTTTTGAGCTGTGTAATATGACGAACCGAGATAAAAAAAGCGTCCCTCCTGTTTTTCAAGAGTGCAGTAAATTTTTGAATATGTATCTCCGTCAATTTCAAAAGGCAATGGAATAAATTCCTTTTTTTCGGTTATTCCACGGTACAGAGCCTCATAAACCGACTGTTCCTTTTCACTGAGCTGTGAATATGCAGGTCTTTGAGCTGCCTCCTCATCTGTAAGATAAGAAGCCTTTGGTTTTCCGTCAGAAACGTCTCTTTCTTCCAGATATATTGCTCCTCCAACCAGAATCGCACCAACCACTCCTATAAATATGACTTTAAACCAGTCTTTTCCCATCGTCCACCTCCGTGTGCTGTGATGTGCAGAGCCGTCAGATGTGCTTTTGGCAGTATTTCTCACGCATCACTTTTCAACTATCATTACTGTATTATTTTTAATTTTAAAGTTCGGCAGATTTTCAACAAAGCGGCTGAACTTTGAATATCCGTAAGTTTTTACATCAAATTCAGGAACTTTTGCACAAAGCTGTTTTTTTAGTTCGCCGAGATTATAGCCCTTGCTTCCATTAGTTTTTACTATCGCCGCCAAAGACGCTTCAATACGTTCAATGTCTGTCATATCCGATTTCTGCGAAACGAGGATACTGCTTCCAACCTGACGAAAATTCAGACTGGCGAAGTCTTTAAGAAACTGAGAAAACTTTGAATATCCGTAGTTTCTGACATCAAAATCAGGGTAACGGTTCAGAAGGCGGCTTCCGAGTTCACCGATATTGATTTCCTCCTGAAGGTTTGCATTTTCGGTTATAATGCGGATAATTGCTGATTCAAGGGTTTTAAGTTCAACCTTGTCACTTTCGCCCGTACTTTGAACTTCTTCTTCCGCAAGGATTTCGAGGTATTTAAAAGCATTGCAGGCGGTGCTGAATGGTTTCGGAGTTTTTCTTTCGCCCATTCCGATAACGTGTTTGCCTGATTCTCTAAGGCGGATAGCGAGTCTTGTGAAATCGCTGTCACTTGAAACTATGCAGAAGCCGTCCACATTATTTGAATAGAGAATGTCCATAGCGTCGATTATCATAGCCGAATCCGTGGCATTTTTTCCCGACGTATAGCTGTATTGCTGGATAGGGGTTATAGCATTATCAAGAGCCATACTTTTCCATCCTGCAAGATTAGGTCTTGTCCAGTCGCCGTAAACTCTTTTATAGGTGACAACACCGTAGTTTGACACCTCATCAAGGATATATTTGGTGTATTTAGCCGCAACATTATCGGCATCGATAAGGACGGCATATCTCATTTCTTTTTCCATAATTACCTCTGTTCAGTCATTTCAGCGTGATTGAATATTCGTATAGCGGCACTGCGCAGAGAGGTAAACAGTCTCCGCAGTAATACCATTAGTTTAATTATACCATTTTTTATCATATTTGTATATAGTAAATCCGCACAAAGACAACGCCCTGCCTTTGTGCGGATTAATGGGCACCTCTAAAAACCCCTTCTGAGAAAAAGCAACTATGCACAGCATCTGCTGCGTCAAGCCCTCTCGTAGTGCGAAAGCACGCCTTCGATGGCTTTTCTTGCATCTACTGTACCTATCTGCTTTTTCTTACTCAAAACGGGTTTTTAGAGGTGCCCTAATATAATTATATATCTACGCCGTTATATTTCAGGAGTTCTCTTGCTGTACTTACGGAATCTGCACCCTCCTTATTTTTTATGGGAGCAAACTCACGTTTTCTGTCTACTTCAAAAGCAAGGCAGTTTTCCTGCAGTTTAACCATATCAAGTGCAAGGGTTTCAAACTTATATGCATTCGGCTTTTCGGGAATTACAAGAACGCCGTCCTCGTCGATATAGCTTATCGCCTTGAAAGCCTTATGAAGCGGAAGCTTTACTTTAAGAGTTTTATCAAGCTTATCTATACGGAAAAGATAATTCAAAATAACGCCGTAATTATATGAAAGTCTGCCGTCAGGTTCACGGAGATTACGCATTTCGTCCGTCATTTCGTAATATTCAACAATAGAAGGTCTGTCGTCCTCAAGGCAAAGTACCCCTACCCTTTCTTCTGGAGAAGCTTTTGAAACGACCTTTGCTCCGGAAACATTTCCCGAATCTATAACAGCACCTATAAAGCACGGATCTGCGATACGCTGAAGAACATTGTCAACCGCAAAAACATTCAGCCATTTGATATTGGTAAGCTTGAGAATGTTGAGCATACCTGTCTTTTCCATTGAAGCATACCAGCCTCCATTGCCGTTTGGAGCAGTTGATATCTTACCATTTCCTGCGATCATAAGTTTACCGTCGGTTGTGAGTGTAGGAAGCTGTTCCTGAGCAAAAAACCAGACATTATCCTCGCTGTAGCCGAAAAAGTTATGCTCACGGAAAAAATCAATAGTATCGTTTTTGTTATCTGCACTGGTCATAATAAAAAGCGGAACCCATGCATCTGCTTTTTTCACAACGTCAAGGAGATTGTTTATAAGACATTCAAAAATGAAAAGGTCTTTATTAATGCCGATATTGTAAGTTCCCTTGGGCTTTTCGTAGCCAAGACGTGAGCCCTGACCGCCTGCAAGAAGAACTGCTCCCACTTCTCCGTTATGTATAGCCTTCAGACCTATCTGTGTATAATGCTCTCTGTTTTTTTCTATTTCATCAATAGTAGTTGCATGGAGTGGCTTTATAACTCCTCTTTTTTCTTCGGCTGCTTCAGCATCAAGAACGGAAAGGTCTATGGTTTCAATTTGTTCGACTATCTCTCTCTGCTGGTCAATATCAAGCTTTTCCATATACTTGATTATATGATTCTGATTAAGCATAGTCATAATTTCAGATGTCTTATGTTTCATAATAATCTTTCCTTTCGCTTACAATATTTTTTTAACGATATCAAAAATTTCACTGCTGATATCCTCCGGAGAACGCATTTTTCCGTCTTTCACGCACTCAACGGTATGCCAGCCGCATTTTTCGGCACAATAATCTGCGGAAGCTCTTGATTTTCTGAGATATTCAACATCTTTTTCGTGTATATCCTTTTTCATTTCATCTCCGTTATAGCGTTTGCTGATAAGCTCCTGACCTATGCTGACATCTGCACGAAGATATATTACAATATCAGGTTCGGGTATATCCATATAGTTATATTCAAAATCAAAGAGCCAGTTTATATAGCTTTCCCACTCATTTTCGGGAAGCTTTGAACACTGGTGAACAGCATTTGAAGTTGTATAGCGGTCTGAAACTATAACAGAGCCTTCTTCGTATGGTTTCTGCCATTTTGTACGAAAACTTGCGAATCTGTCGCAGGCGAAGAAACAGGCTGCTGCGTATGGATTTACGGAATCGGGCTTTTCTCCGAATTTTCCGCCGAGATACATTTTAACGAGTGCAGAGGAATCACTTTCGTAATCGGGAAAGGTGATATGCTCATGGGAAACGGCTTTTTCTTTGAGCTTACTGCAAAGCAGCGAAGCCTGTGTAGCCTTTCCGCTTCCGTCAAGTCCTTCTATAACAATCAGTTTACCAATCATTTTTTACTCCATTATACTGAAACTTCAACAAAACACTGCCGATATGAACCAGACTTTGAAAGCTGTGGAGCATTTCAGTCTGCGGCAAGGCTTTATTGAAGCATCAAAGATAAAATATTAAGGAAGCACCGCACATACATCAAACATGACATTTGCCTTGAATGCACGGTACTTACCGTTATTTTCTGCTGAAAACAGCTTATTCCGCACCGTCTCTTTTTAAAACGGCTATGATAGTTTTTCCTATAAGTTTGAAATCAAAGGCGAAACTTCTTTTTTGTATGTAGTTGACATCAGATTCAACCCATTCCTCGAAAGCCATATTGCTTCTGCCCTCACACTGACAGACGCAGGCAAGACCGCCTTTGACGAGAAGTCTTTCCATATCGTGAGGTGTATAAAGAACCACCTCTCTCGGAAGGGGCGGACGTGGTCCAATAATTGACATATCACCCTTGAATACATTCAAAAGCTGAGGCAGCTCGTCAATAGAGGTACTTCTTATAAACTTTCCGACCTTGGTTATTCTTTTATCGTCTTTGCTTTTGAATGCAAGACCATCGCTTTCATTATCCTCCTGCATTTCTGCAAATCTCTTTTCAGCGTCGATACACATTGAGCGAAGCTTGTACATTACAAAAGGCTTGCCTTCCTTGGTAAGTCTGACCTGTGAAAAGAAAGGATTACCTCTGTCTTCGATATAAATTGCAAGAGCAACTATCCCAACAGGGATAGCGGTTACAGCAATACCCAATGCAGAAGCGACTATATCAAAAGCACGTTTTGAAAGTTCATATACCTTTCCGCCTGATATTTCTACTTTACTGTATTTTAAAGTTTCTTTTACGCCGTTTGAAAGTTTCCTGAGAGAATTGTCGTCAAATTCGAGAATAGGATAATCACGGACACCCGCACTTTTTTTTTCCCATTCTCTGACATTGGATGCTGTAACATCTTCCTCACAGACCTTCTGGGCAGTAATTTTTGCTGCTGACATATCTTGTTCCCCCATTCAAAATTAGGTAATTTCCGATAGTATATGCAACCCACAATCGGACAGGACAACGCAACGCATTCCCCTTCATGAAACGCAATGCATAAAGGAACAGCAGTAAACATTCCTTATTATTACTCCAAAAAACTAAATTTTTCCGTCAACACTTGTTATAAATCAAATTTTTCTTCGTCGTTATCATTGATAAATTTGATTTTTAAGGCAATGTTTAATTGGTGGAGCAACAATAATACCACTGTCATTTTCATATAAACCTTTGGCAGCACCGCACTGATAAAAAGAGATGTACAATCAGGAAGCGGTATTGTCACTGAGCAAAAATCCGCATGGTGACAGACTTTTAATTCATAATAAGTATAACAAAAAAACATAGAAAAGTCAAGCAAATCTACAAAATGTTATTATTTTATAATCATAACCAGTATGTTTTGACAAATGTTATTCCAAGCATCGTCATAAGTGCCTGTATGTTACAAAAAAACCGATTCTTACAATTATTTTCTTCTATTTATTCTATCACGGTTCGGTGTAACTCCGAATCGTCTTTTATAGTTTCTGATAAGGTGGCTGCAATCGAAAAAGCCGGTTTCGTGTGCAATATCCGTCAGCTCCATATCAGTATTCATAAGCAGAGTACGGGCTTTGACTGTTCTCACATAGCTGATATGCTCCTTACAGCTCCTTCCGAACTGTTCATGAAAACGCTTGGCAAAGGCTGAATAGCTCATTCCGCACATCTCTGCTATATCTGAAGCTTCGGTTTGTTCTGAAGAATGAACGTCTATAAACTCACAGATACGGTAAAATTTATCATTTCCGCCTGAAACATTGAGATGACCGCAAAGCCACGATAAAATAGATATAAGGAGAGAATATGCGATGAAATATTCACTTTCGGAAAGCTTTATCAGATTTTCAAGAAAGCCGTGTATGCTTTTTGCAGAGAAAACTGTATATTTTTCGTCATTTCCGCATTTTTCGCCAAACAGGCGGTACATTTCAGATACAAACGGCTTTGGAAGTTCAAGTGTATGAATATCGAAGTGCAGTTCTGCGAAACGTCCTTCAGCACAGCTTATGCTGTATGAAACAAGCGGACGTATCAGACACATCTGACCGCTTTTCAGCGTTACAGACGTATTTCCGAATGATATAACAGCCGAGCCGCTGTAAACCTCAAATAAAACCGCATAATATCTTATGCATGGTTCACAGTCGGGTGTATCAGTATAAAAAGCCTTAAATGGAACATCAAGTTCATAAGTTCCGATATTTTCACTCATAGCATCACTCCCATTACATCTTATCATTATACACCATGAATGTCAATACTATTACAAAAATTCCGCAAAATATGACAACTTTCTGACAACATTATACAAGTGCCTTATTGCTTATTTTCCGTAGACTGACTAAAAATGCTGTAATTTTTCTGTAATTTTCCTTATTTCTATTAATAATTCTGTAAACGGATGTCAGAAAATAATAATCACATATACTCTGTATTGTTGATATTTCGGCATTTTTTATTTATTGCTTTTTCCTCTGACCGGGTGTATAATCTATTCATAGAACAACAGAAAAGATACAACAAAACAAAATGATTTAAGGGCACCTCTAAAAACCCCTTCTGAGAAAAAGCAGCTATGCACAGCATCTGCTGCGTCAAGCCCTCTCGTAGTGCGAAAGCACGCCTTCAATGGCTTTTCTTGCATCTACTGTACTTATCTGCTTTTTCTTACTCAAAACGGGTTTTTAGAGATGCCCTTAAAAAAAATAATTCTTTTTACATTTATTATACGGAGGTTTTATTATGAAAAGATTTTCCAGAATTTCTGCACTGACAAGTGCCTGTATATTAATGGCTGCTTCATTTGCAAGCTGCGGTGCTGAAATGGACTCTATTTTTGAAGCGAATTATGTCGCAGAACAATCAGACGAATGCTGGGATATTCCCGAAAGTGCTGATGATTCTGTTTATTACGATATGAACAGCGAAGAATACAATTCTGTTCAGGAATCTTCCTTCAAAGACACGCAGACTGA
The DNA here is from genome assembly GCA_045627145.1 of Ruminococcus sp. GTDB lineage: Bacteria > Bacillota > Clostridia > Oscillospirales > Ruminococcaceae > Ruminococcus. Next base: position 7,621 of record JAZQND010000114.1, read on the forward strand.
ACCATTCTCAACCTTTTCCGCTGACGTTGATACGGCTTCTTATGCAAATGCCCGCAGATTTATTAACGACAACATGAAAGTTCCACAGGACGCTGTACGCATTGAGGAATTTATCAACTACTTTGATTACGATTACCCTCAGCCTGACGATAATACCGCTTTCGGACGCTATGCTGAAATTTCAGACTGTCCGTGGAATGCTTCCCACAAGCTCATGCTTCTCGGCATTCAGGGTGAGGAAATGTATCAGCAGGAAACTCCGCCGTCAAATATAGTTTTCCTTATTGATTCTTCAGGCTCTATGGATGAGGAAGACAAGATTCCTCTCGTTCGCAAGGCTTTCTCCATGCTCGCTGACACTCTTTCAAAAAATGACAGAATATCCATCGTAACTTATGCCGGTTCAAGTTCGACACTTCTTAAAGGTGAACCTGGAAACAATAAAAAACGTATTAAAAAAGCACTTGATTCCGTTACCGCTTCTGGTTCTACAAACGGCGAAGGCGGTATCAATACAGCTTACGCCCTTGCTGAAAAGTATTTCATTGAAGGTGGAAATAATCGTGTGATACTCGCTACTGACGGTGACCTCAATGTTGGTGCGTCATCTCAGGAGGAACTTACAGAACTTATCGAATCAAAACGTGATATGGGCATTTATCTCTCTGTTCTCGGATTCGGTACAGGCAACTACAAAGACGCAAGAATGGAAGCTGTTGCAGATAACGGAAACGGTAATTTCAGCTATATCGATTCAGTTGAAGAAGCCAAAAGAGTGCTTGTCGATGAGATGAGTTCAACTCTTTACACTATCGCCAAGGACGTTAAGCTTCAGGTTGAATTTAATCCTTCCGAGGTAAAGAGTTACCGTCTTATCGGCTACGATAACAGAGTTATGAGCGTCGAAGATTTCAATGACGTTACCAAAGACGCAGGTGAAGTTGGTGCAGGCGACTGTGTAACTGTTCTCTATGAACTTGAACTTACTGAAAACGGCAATGAAGATTTCCAAAATGTTCAGCTCAGTAATTCAAATTCAAATGAACCGGAAAAGACTTTTGAAACCTCAAGTTTCAATGCCGGCGAGCTTTGCAAGCTTTCAATTCGCTATAAGGACATTGATACAGAAGATACCGTTGATATTTCCGATATTATCGGAACAGATAAATTCAGCTTAAAGCCTTCTGATGCCATGTATACAGCAAGTGCTGTAACAGAATACGGAATGCTTCTTAAAGACTCAAAATACAAAGGAGATTCAAGCTTTAAATATGTTAATGACGCTCTTTCCTCCATTTTAGGAGATGAAAAGACTGACGAGCTTATCAAGCTTGCAAAGAAAGCTTCAAGACTTTATGATTAAAAACAAACCCTGTAGCCGTGCATTGCACTGACTACAGGGTTTTATTATGGGCACCTCTAAAAACCCGTTTTGAGTAAGAAAAAGCAGATAGGTACAGTAGATGCAAGAAAAGCCATCGAAGGCGTGCTTTCGCACTACGAGAGGGCTTGACGCAGCAGATG
>JAZQND010000115.1:0-8561 GCA_045627145.1 Ruminococcus sp.
GTCAGCTTGCGAATCGGGGTCAAGCTGCCACCAGCTTGTTAACCGCTTATAACAGACGGAGTAAGAATTTCTTCTTCATAAATCATAAGTACACCTGTATCATCAATAGACTGTGCCGCAATTTCAGGATTGATAACAGATTCAGTTTCACCGCTGAATGAAATAGTGAAACCATTCTGGTTTGAACCCTTGATTGTGATACGAATATCCCCGTCATCAGCATCTTTGTGAACAAATCTGAAAAGGTAAGTTGTAGACTTGATGTTTTGAGTACCGCCAATCTTGAAAATTCTCTTTCCGTCCTTTTCAGTACACTGACCAGTGGCTGTAATTCTCTCAAGAACCTTGCCGTTCCATGTAATGAGTCCGAGTTTAAGCTTTAACTCTTCCTTTGTGATAAATACTTTTTTTGCAACACCATTGTCAGAAGAAGCTTCATAAAATGTAGGTGTGTATTCAACGGAAGCACCGCCCTTGATGTAGCCTAAACAGTTGTCTTTTGTTTCAATAACTGCATCAGACGGAATCTCGCCTGTAAATTCCATTGAATAAATCTCGCCTGAACCGATAACTATACGTTTCAATTCATCTGTGTTTGTATGTGCCATTTTTTCTTCATCCTTTCAGTTAGATTTTATTATGTAGGGGCGAACTGCGTGTCAAGAGTAACATGGTTTACAGTTTGTGAATGTTTGTTAAACTGTACATAACCTCAAATAAATCTTCATCAGCAATGTACATTTCGCTCTTGTTTAACTCAAAATCGTGAAATAATTCGTTGATTTTTTCCTCGATTTCAATATCCTTTTTGTCAGTGTACAATTCAATCTTTATATCCTGGCTAAGAATCAAATTTTCAAAGTCAGAGCCGTAAATATCCTCATCACTTACATAATAGCAAACAAAAGGCAGAGAGGGTTTTGACTTAAACCTCCTGTAAGCAACAGGAATGCCGAGTGTGTTCAGGCGATTGTGAAAATCTTCAAGTCTCATTTAAAAACCTCCTCTACCTTTTTATAAAATATTTCCGTAAACTTGTCTTCTGCCGGCTTGATGTGTGGAATCGCTTTTGTTCTGTCCCCATTACGTTTCAAATGCCCGTTTTCCAACAAATGCGTAAGCTGATATTGAGTATTGTGAACAACAAAAACGCTGTTGCCTTTCTTGTCGCTTATCCTTATCAGCTTCCAGGAACGAGCATATTTCCCTGCACGTTTTTTCTTTTCGGGTTCATCACCCTTGTATCTCGGAGATGTTTTCTTCAATTCGTCACGCAATTCCTTTGAAGTTTCCTCAACAATTCTGTCAATCTTTTCAGCAACATCATCGTTGTAAGCCTCCAGGGATTTTACTATTTCATCAGATAACTGATTCAATTGAATCATGATATCGCCTCACCACGAATAACAAATTCTTGATTTTTTTCAAGATAGTTTTCAACGGATTTAACATTGAAAACATTGTTTTTGTAGATTATGCGATAATCAGCCGTCTTAAACGGCATATTCTCAATGGTTTTGCTGTAACGAATACGGAAAATAAAATCGTTCTGAGAATTAACCTGTGCGGCAGAATAATATTCCTTTCCACCGCTGTGCCTGATGTCAGCGAACGTGTTCAGAACGTTTTCCCAGTTTTCAATCTGATTTCCGATTTTATCAACACAAACATTGTGATGTTCAATTGCTATACGCTTATTGTATGTCATATTTAAACCTTCTTTCGAGTATAAGAACCATCCATCTGCCGCCAGCTTGGCTACCCTATATGGTTGCTTGCATACATTGACAGTATGTTATCAACACACTTGTTAGCACCTGTGTTGTTCCCGTTGTAAATCGAATAATCACGCTTTGAAAACATTTCATTAATCAGCACAAGATACGCATTAGTTATGTCCTCATGCATATCGATTTCCTCATCAGTAAGATTTGTAAAACCTCTGATGTATGCCCTGGCAGAAGTCATGTAGATATTTTGTAGTGAACGTTTGTCGTCCTCGGTCAAGTCATCACCAAGACCGAGGAATTCAACAACGTCATCAACAGTAATTTTACTTACTATCATAATTTTTCTTGTCCTTTTCAGCCTGCTTTCGAGCCGTTAAACCATCCATACGGTAGGTCTGATTTGTCGGCTCTGCCGCAAATCGTCACGAATCGGGGTCAAGCTGCCGTCAGCTTGCCTTCATAACAAGCTTTGCAATCTTCTGTGCATTTTCAACCTTTGCATCAATTTCTGCCCAGCCTACAACACCTACAGCGTGCTGTGTTGCATATTTTTCTCTAAGCACTTCAACGTTGATGTCTTCTGATACCTTAATAGCAAGACCGGAGAAATCGCCGTAATAAATTGCAGTCTTGCCTGCTGCAGCTTCGTCCATGCTGTCAGAAACATAAACATCTTTTCCGAGGAGAGAATAACCCCACTTTGCAGTGAAATCTTTGTTGAGGAGATAATTTCCTTCACCGTCTTTAAGTTTTCTGATTTTCTTTCTTGTAGCCTTAGACATAATCCAGATTGCATTGTTCTGATATGCGTCAGGCACTTCTTCCTGAACATCCATAAGTTCATCAGCAGTAATTGCAGTTGCAGATGCAGCAGTAACAACCTGTGTTACACCTTTAAGACCGTCAATCTTTGATGCAGTACCCTTAATGCTTTCTTTTTCAATCCAAGCGGCGAAAGCCTGTGCCATATCTTCAACAATGAAACCTACAACGTCAAATGTAGCATTATTGATAAGTCTCTTTGAAATCTTTGATAATGCACCTGCAAGGAATCCGCCGAGTTCAACACTCTTGAACTTTCCGACATTTGATTCAAGCTCTACAAACTCGTCAGCATATGCAACAGTAATTGCATTCTGTGATTCGTCATAGTAAGGAATTGCAAGTGTGCCGTTCACGTTGTAACGGTCAGCCATTGCATAGATCGGAGAAATTTCCTTGACTCTCTTGATAATCTTGTTTGCAATTGACTTAGGGATAATTGCACCGTTGTCAGTGTAAGTAAGATTTACATCTGTACCACGTTCTTCAAGCTGCTTGTTGCAGATGTATGCAGTGAATGCACGTTCTTCCATTTCTTCAACATCAACCTTGCCAGCAACCTTGTCAAGATTAACATCATGCATATCAATAGCCATTGCACGTTCTTCAGCGGCAATAGTGTTGTTGATAGCAGTAATTTCTGCTTCTGTCTTTGCAAATTCAGCATCTTCTTCAGCAGTGAATGCACGTTCTTCCATCTTAGCAGTATCAAGCATCTTGTCAAGAAGAGCCTTAAGAACTGCACGTCTTTCGATTAATTTCTTCATAATAAAAATCACCTTTCTTTATAAAAATTTTTTACTACAAACAGCTTATTCTCTGTTCATAAGCTGAATAATCAACTTTTGATTTGTAAACATTCAAATCAACAGGCATATCAAATGCCCTCATCTCAATGTCAACATCATTTTCCGCCCTGCATTCAACAGAAGTTGCCGCATAACAAGGGATTTTGTCCTTAACGAGCGTTACATGGTCAAGCAGGAATGACTTAACGTGTCTAATCGGCAAATCATCTGCACGTTGTTCTAATTCATCTTCAACATTGTACATACCGAATGACCAGCCACGGATTTTTCCCTTCTTAGCCATCTCAATCACAGTCGGATCAGTAATCAGTACCTCTGCATGAAGTCCTATTGCATCTTCACGCAGTTTCAGAGTACCATTTCTTGTTGATGCGTAAGCATGACCGCCGTCATGGTCAACAGAAACAGTGATGTCACCCGACTTTTCAAGAGCCGCTTCAAAAGCTCTCTCCTCAATTACTTCAACGCATTTTCCATGAGGAGTGATGATAGGTCTTGATTTTTTGCCTGTTACATTAACATAACCTGTAATCAGCATTTCATTATCAGCACGAATTTCAATCTTCAATATTCTCACCCCTTTCAACAATTATTTCATTGCTTTCTCCTAATTGTACAATTTTGTTTGTATTAGGTGTATACACCTGTTTTGTTTCAGGATTGATGAGAACATCACCAAGTCCCAGAGTAACAAAATTAAATCCGATAGGGTCAAAATCTTCTTCTTTTCTGACCTCATCCACCTGTAAGAAACGATTTTTCAAGCCGATTTCATAGGCTTGATAACGCTGGAGCAGTGAACCTCTTGTCAGTTCTTTTGTATCAAAGGCAAAATAGAAGCCTTTTTCTTTTTCGTCCTCTGTCAGTAAGTAAAGGTCAAGAGCAGTTTCAATCTGATTAAGTACGCTGATCACAGCTGATATGAACTGCTGTCTGTCAGTTTCTGTCGCATTTCCGTCAATCACCGTATGCGGAAATCCGAAAATCTTGCAGATTTCTATGCTGTTTGTCTTCTTGTTCTCGTTCAGCTGTAACTCAGCAGATGTAGATGCAACAGCCTCGAAGTCGATACCGTCATTCAGAACAACAACCTTTGATTTTTCAGAATTGTCAGCAGTGTACAGATTTTTGTAATCTTTTTTGATTAAATCAATAGCCTCTCTTGATAATCGGTTTTTTGATTTCAAAAATCCGGGCTTGCACCCGCCATTGCTGTTTGTCAGTTCTTCTAATTTCAATGAATTATATGCAGCGGAGAGGATTTTTCTGCACTCCGTCTGAATCGGAACATTCGTAAATCCGTCTTTGGTCTTCCTAAGAATGCGGATAAATTTGAAATCATAATATTTCTGACCGTTAATCATAACGTAAAACGATTTAAAAATCGGGTCAGAATTACGCATTATGCTGATGTAGTCATCATCAATGTAATGCAGTGACTTCGGCATTATTCCCTGTGAATTGATGTATATCCAGCCGCCATTTCCGAGATAATAGTCATTAATAACAGCTTTCCACATATCAGATGTGGATAACGTGTCACCTGTGTCCTGATTCAGAAGTTTAAGTCGGACATCATCAACGATTTCAGAAACTTCATTGTTTTGTTTCTGATACATTTTAATCGGCAGCATAGAAACAGTATCAGCAATTTTCTGAATACAAGCCGATACAGTAGGGATACCGCCTGCCGCCTCTCTTGTCAGTTCACCGTCAAGACCAAAAAGCCAGTCAATGAAATTTAGGCTTCCCGTGTCCGAATCTGTCTGAACATCATTTTCAGCACGAATTTCAGCAGATTTTTTCTTAAATCTATCCATAAATCCCATAAATATCACCTCTTTTTTCTTATTATCTTATCCTGCTTTCGAGCCGTTAAACCATCCATACGGTAGGTCTGAATTTTAAGCAAAGCTTAAAATTCGCCACGAAACGGGGTCAAGCTGCCTACAGCTTGTTTATTTTGTTTAGCAGCCTTTGACATAAAATCAAAGTTTCATTGTTTTTTTCATCACCTTTGATAAGCTGATTGTGTTTTGCCAGTGACATATATTCAGTTTTGTGAACGAGCATAAGATTTTCAATTCTCACGTCAGATGTATCTCTGTTTTTGAATATGACTTGATATCCTTTCGGAATTTCACCATAATATTTCTTGTATAAAAATCTGCTGTATAATTCCCATTTACCATCAGATATTTTTATAACGTAACGTATGCTGCCTTTGTAATTTTGTGCTTTTATTGTGCCTATCGTACAGTAATTAATAGGTTTGTTCCCTTTTTTCATCAAAGAGTCAACACCATTTGTAACACCTAATCTGAAACATTTATGCTCAATAGATGATTGAGTTAAGTTTAAGCTGAATTTTTCGTTAAACATCACAGTCAACAACGGATATTTCACACCTTTGGTGTTCGTTTTCAGCCATTCGCACTGTTCATCAGTGAAATGATGTCTGTTTTCAGCAACTCTCGGTGTACCGTCAACATTACATAATAAACGCTGTTTTTTGTGTAATACACTGGACTTGCTTAAATTCAAACAAAATTTTTCGTTTACAGCATTAACAAGCTTCATACCTGTTAATTCTCTGTTTTCAATAATGAAATTTTCAATTTCTTCATTCCATTGAAAATTACTCATCAGAAACCCCTATCATAGTCTGTAAACCTTTATTTTGCTTTATTCCGTATTCAGTCTGAAGCTTAATCGCCTCTAAAACTGTTCTGTTATTTTCGACAATGGTTTTTGTGATATCAACAATAGCCTTAGAACGTTTGACTTCTTCTTCAAGCTTATCGCCCTCTAAGTCTCCGTTTGTCAACTGATCGAGCTGTCTGAACAGATAATCATTCAAATCAATAGCACTGTTTTTCATTTTACAACTTTCACCTCTATATTACCTGTATTCCAAACACTTCTGACTGGTCAAGTACATTAACCTGGAGAAGATATAGTGCATTTATCAAAGAAACAACCATATCAACCTTACCGCTTGACTTCTTCTTGTTTACATATTTGTTAAGGTTGGTGTCCTCAGTACATCTCGCATTCTGAAAATTAATTTCAAGCAATTGATTTTCAAAATATCTGAAATTTTTTTCAAGAATTTTTTCCTTCAAAAGCTTTGTCGGACGATGAAGAACACTTGAATGCTGTCTTATCTCAACGCATTCAATCGGATCTTCTGCCGATTCAAGCTTCTGAACTGTAGATATCGCATTGTAACGGTCGAAACCTAACTGTCTGATATCAACACCATATTTTTCACGCAGTGAAAGTATGAATTCCTCAACAAACATATAGTCAATTACTTCTTCCCCGCAATCGAAACAACAGCCGTGCTTGATTAATTTCTTATAATCGACTCTTTCCCTAAGTGTTTTCTCCTCAATTCGTTCTGTCGGAATAAATCCCCAAACCATAGCATAAATCATTCCGCCATATTCTGTAACCATCGCAACAGAAGTGTTATCATCAGTCTGCGAAAGGTCAAGACCGATATAAACTTCTTTTCCCTGCCAGAATTCCACTGAATCAGTATATACACATTCTTTTACTTTGGTTATGTCTATAAATCCCTGAACACCAAGACCCTTGTACTTGATATTCATGTGCTTACAAAGGAAATTTTCACGCTTGTTTTCATAAAGAACAGCAAGCTGTCTTTTCTTCTGTAAGTCTTCAAAAATATATTTGTGCGAAAATGCAACAGGATTTGACTGGTAAATAGCAATGTCTTCTGTTTTCCATGAATCGCCCGTCTTGTATTCATCATCAGGCTCATATAACAGGGAAAACATTCTTTTATCGTCAATCAATCCGTCAATTGTCTTTTTCGCAATATCTATTTCGTCAATCATGGAGTTGTCATCATTCGGATATTGCGTAGATATGACAATTCCCAGTTTTTCTTTTATTGTTATCTGTGATGATCGCATAGCTTCCAATGGATATGAGTCCATAGCACCGCATTCGTCAGCGAGAAACATATTTGCTAACTTACCGTCAAGCTTATCGTTCGAGTAAGCAAGCGGAGTAAATTCTGATTCTGTCAGCTTACATCTGATTTCAGAACGCAGAAGCTTGAAAATCTTTTCATCAGACAGAGCCGGAGAAGATTTTATAATTTTTCTGATAGCTCCCTGTAACTCTTTGGAGAGTGAAAGCTCCGGAGCAACTGAAAAGAAACGTGAAAATTTAGGTTCAGTAAGCAAACCGATTATGAATATAACAGCAGAAGTAAATGTCTTGAAATTCTTTCTTGCAATTTCAAGCAATCCTGTGTGATAGTATCTGATGTTATCCTCTCTGTTTTTGGTACAAAACAGAGCATAAATGAAGAAAAGCGAATAATCTTCAAGACCTTCGTACATATTCACATTCAGATCAGGATGAATGATAATTTTCAAAAGCTTGGTGATTTTCTTCCAACGTTTTTCGCAGATATAAGCATCAACATCAATCCCATCAGCAATTGCAAGCCATAATTCAGCCTGTTTCTTGACATAAACACCAACGAAATGATTATTTTCCTCACAGCACCAAAGAGCATATTGATAAGCACGTGAATTCTTAATCATTCAGAATCATCATCCATCAAAGCCTTAATCAAAGGATTTTCCACCTGATTCTGCAGATTGATGTTAGCCATTTTCGCCCTGGATTGAGGAGAAAGCGAAAGTTCATTACAGCAACGATACAAATCCTTAGTGTATTTGTCCTTAGCCGACATCAATTCCTTATCCTGAACCAACTCAATATCCTGATTAATCTTAGATTCAATCATCTGAAGACGATCAATCGCAATAGAACAAGTCGCCAGAATATAAACATCCAAATTCCCCAGAATATCCGCATTTTTCAACTCTGAAACAATGTACTTAAAAATCTTCTTCTGATTTTTATCAAGATAACTCGGAGGAATAATTTTATTTTTCGCACCCTGCAAGTTTTTTTCCGTTTCAGTACGGATATTTGATTCATCTTTATTCAGTGAACGATCAGCCTGAACTTTCGAAGTCGGATCGTAGCCATGTCGTTCTGTGAGCCAAGGAGTTGTTACCAGCAGTTGTCTTCCTAAGACCGCTTGGCCTCCGACTTAGGAATAATTTTATTTTTCGCACCCTGCAAGTTTTTTTCCGTTTCAGTACGGATATTTGATTCATCTTTATTCAGTGAACGATCAGCCTGAACT
>JAZQND010000116.1:0-27514 GCA_045627145.1 Ruminococcus sp.
GTCAGAGTGCATAAAAACGACGCAGGAATACTGTCGTATTGCAAGGAGTTTTTGTGTGCTATGACGGAAAATATGCAAGTTTATGGCGTACAAAACCGTCAAGTGTGCTTTGTGCGGTGTTGCCTTTAATAGCCTTGCAGATACGCAAATTAAAGATTTGCTTCCTGCAATCGGCAAATAGTAAACGCTAAAAAGATTTGTCGTTTACTATAGAAAGCACCGCATATTTTTGTGCGGTGTTGCCTTATCTTTGAAAGTCTGCTGTGGCAGGTGTAAATTGCGTCTGAATGTTTTTGTGTCAGACATCAAATTATATGGGAGGTATTCCTGAAATGGAATTTTGCAAATACTGCGGACGAGAACTGCAAGATGGCTCATCATGCAATTGTCCCGATTCACTTAAAGCAAAACTTGACGAAAATAATGTATTACCCGATAAATCAGAAATAACAAAACCTGTTGGACAAAATTCAGCAGAGGAAATATCCCCTTCACAAAGTAGTGGGAAAACTAAATTGGAAAAACAGGAAACGAAACCGAATCAGCCTGATATATCGGCTGATACTAACCCACAGCCTGAACCTTCCGCTGCTCCTGTTCAGCGGCAGACTTCACCTTCAGGCAACGGTTTGACGGTTTCTTCAGACAGCGATTTCTATAAACCTATTATTATCGCTGCCATAGTGCTTTTAGTTTTATTAATTCTTTTAAAACTCGCTTCCGGTTCAGGATATAAGAGCACGACTAAAGATTATTTCAAATCACGTTACAGCAAACACGGCGGCAGGGATTATTATTCGCTTATTCTTCCTGATGACGCTATTGATGAACTGAAAGATGATGATGAGTGGAAAGAGCTTGTCGAGGATTATAACGATGATGTTGAAAACAGAATGGACGATTGGGATAAAAAACCAAAGTTCAAAAAAATATCAAAAGCTAAGAAAATGAAAAATTCAGAGCTTAAAAAAGCTGAACAGTTTTTCTATGCGGCTGCTGTTGCCTGCGGAGCAGATATAGACGATGATGAAATCGAAGCCAAAAAAGGCTATGCAGTTACATATAAATATAAAAATACCGAAGGCGATAATGAAAAATCCACTATTTACGTTGTCAAAATCAAGGGCGAAGGCTGGAAGGTAATGAACGATCTGGTTACATCTTTTTACGGATTGACCTGACCTTATCCGAAACTGCTGTTTCGTCCTATATTTAGAGAGATTTGATTCTGACGGCTGAAATGGCGGCAGCGGAGGATGAAATGGCAATATGTGAATTCTGCGGAAAGGAATTTCCTGATGGCGGTGTCTGCGATTGTATGCAGGAACTGCTTGAAGGTGAAACCGAACTGACAGACGAGATGGAGAATGCGGCTGAAACTGAAATTGAGGAAACTCCGGAGGCTGATTCCGAAATTAAGGAAGATATTCCTGAAAACTTTTTTGAGAATAGAACATACATACCTGTTGAACAGGAAAATATTGTGAAAACGGAAGCTACTGCGGCTTCCAAGAAATCTAACAGTACCGTCCAAAAACGCAAAGCAAGGAAAAAAGCTCTTATGCGGAGAAGAAGATGTGCGGCTGTTGCTGTTATCTTTCTGCTGTTTTCAGGCATTATGTTTATACGCAGTCATACAGGCTGCCGTGGTGCGGTTCACCGTTACTGGAACTGCGTGGTAAGTGAGGACGGAGGAGAAGACTACTATACTTTCGGTCTGCCAAAGATTCTTATCAGGCATTTTGAGAAAACAGGTGAGTGGTCAAATCTGATTGATAATTATGAAAACCTCTCAAAAAATGCAGTAAAGCTTAAAAGAATAAAAAAACTTAAACGAATGAGCAATGACGAACTCCGTGATGCAGAGAATTATCTTTACAAATTAGTAGATGTTTACGGTGCGGAAGTGCCTGACGGTGCGATTATTGCAGATAAGGGCTATTTTGTAACAGTTGCCTACAGATTCGGCGATGAAAAGGTTCTTGGAGGGGCTTATTACGTTAAGGTTGAAGGGGAAGGCTGGAAGGTGCTTCCTCACGATATGGCTGAATAATTACAGCAATAATAAATATTTAGCGGCAGCTTTTGGGCTGCCGCTTAGTTATGGCTGTAGATTTGAAAAAGAGGAGAAAATATGTCAGTTACTATTTTAAAACAGACAATAATTATGCTGATTCTTATTATGTCAGGTGTGCTTTGTGCAAAAACCGGTATAATCAGTAAAGAAGCGAATAAGGATTTGTCAAAGTTTTTGCTTCAGGTGATAAATCCTGTTGTGATTTTTATGTCGTATCAAACAGATTACAAACCTGAACTTGTGAGAAATCTGCTTATAACTTTTGGTATGTCGGTACTTTCATTTTTGATAGTGATAGGTGCTTCTTACATTTTAGTAAGGAAAAAAGAGGATAGAGATACAGAAATAGAACGTTTTTCTTCGGTTTACTCAAACTGCGGATTTATGGGAATACCGCTTGTTACCGCACTTTTCGGAGATGAAGGAGTTTTTTATCTTGCCGCTTTTATTACGGTTTTCAACATTTTTGCGTGGACACACGGAATAATCATGATTTCCGGAGAGAAAAATTTCCGACAGGCAATAAAGGTTTTGTATTCTCCGACGGTTATATCAATTGCACTTGGTCTGCTGACTTTTTTTCTTCAAATAAGGCTGCCCGAGATACCGTATAAAGCTTTGGAGCATCTGAAAGCCGTAAATACACCTCTTGCAATGGTGGTTTCGGGAGTAACTATGTCGGAAACAAAAATTCTATCACTTCTGAAAAAGGTTAGAGTGTATTATATATGTTTCTTAAAGTTGATTTTGCTCCCTTTTATACTAATTGTAATATTTTCACTGATGAGCAGTTTTGTAGAAAATAAGGTTATTATGACAGTTATTGTAGCTGCCGCAGCTCCGCCAGCCGCAATGTGCACACTTCAATGCATAAGATACGGAAAAAACTCACTTTTTTCATCTGAAATATTCACCTTCGGAACAGTTCTTTCTATCGGAACTTTACCGCTTGTTGTTAAGTTAACGGAATATTTAACAAAAAACGCATAATCAGTTTGTTAAAAATGCTGATTTTAATATTTTTTTCTTTAAAATGTTTGAATTTTAGTTAAAGTGTGTTATAATAAACATACGTTATAAATTATTTACTTTGCAAAGAATGAAAAATTTATTTCAGCAATAATCCAGATAAAAGTTTGCGGGGATATGAAAATTCTTAAAATATTTTATAGGGTAACTTCCTGAGAAAGCGCACTTCAGGAGTGTCTGTCTTATTGCAGCGACAGAAACGGAGTTGTTACTATGGAAAAAAGAGGAATTAGCAAACTTGACTTGAAAAGAAGAAACAGAATGCAGATTCTCCGTGTTATCAGAGAATCTGGCCCAATATCAAGAGTAGATGTAGCAAGTGCTCTTGAAATTACAAGAGCTGCCGTTACGATCATAACAAACGAGATGATTGAAGAAGGTGTTCTGGTGGAGATAGGCGAAGCTCCGGTTAACGCAGAAAAACTTCAAAAAGGCAGAAGAAAGATACTTATTGATATTAACGTCAACAGCCGTTTTGCACTGGGAGCTACAGTTGACGAAAAAGAAGTAAGTATTGGTCTTACTAACCTTAATTCAGAAATTCTCGATAAGGCGAGTATGGTCATTGACGACAGAACTACCAGCAAGGACATCATCAATTACATCATCAAGACAAGTAACGAAATGGTGGAGAATAGTGCTCTTACCAAAGACAAAATTCTTGGACTTGGTGTTGGCGTAGTACCTTCAATGTGGGGTAAATTGAAGATATTCTATAAGGACGGCGTCCTTGATTTCACAAACTTTATTGACAAACTTTCAGGCGGTCTTGATTTTGAGATACACTGCGGCAATGCAATCGGTCTTATGGCTCTTGCAAGCAACGATTTCAGAATCCAGAACGGCTACCAGACTAATCAGGCATTTATCCATAACGGTAATCAGGTAAACCTCGCTATTATTAATAAAAACGAGCTTTCACTTGATTATATTTCCTATACTTCCACTATTGAGAAGTTTATAGTATGTCCAAACGGTAAATCGTATGAAGGCTATCCAAACGGTTCTGTAAAGGCTGAACTTTCCAGAACAGCTATGCTCAATGCTTTCTATGATATCTATTCAAAGGACAGAACACCCGTGCTTTATGAGCTTACAGAAGGCGATAAATCGAAAATCAACACAGATAATGTGTTTATGGCTCTTATGAGAGGCGAAGAACCTGTTAAGAACCTCGTTGACGATTTGATCGCTAAGTATACAGTTCTTATCAACAATCTGGCTATAAGCCATTTTGCAAAGAGAATCGTGCTTCATAATTTCAAACTTAATGAGAAACAGTTTGATTATACCAAGAGAGAAATGATTCGCCTTGTAAGCGAAGAAATTGCTGACAGAGTCGTTCTCAGTAAGCTTGAAGGAAAGAACAACTTCCTCGGAGGCTGTGCTTTGATTATTCAGGATAACTTCTACATAAGAGGCGGTATGCAGTAATTCAGACAGTATGCCTTTTCTGTAAGGATTTTACAGTCTTACAGGTTCATTATGCCAAAAAATAAACACTTCTGACTTTTATTCGTCGGAAGTGTTTTTTTCATGCCTTTTCTTAATTTTCAGATATATTTTAATTATAATGAGCGAAATCAGTAATCCTGTGAATACTCCGCCTGTGTCTATCGTAACGTCCCTCAGTTCACATGAACGTCCCGGAACGAAATACTGGTGTATTTCGTCAGATACAGCATAAAGTATTCCGCCTGCAAGCGAAATCAAAGTTTTTGAACTGAAAAAAGTATGAGTTCCGCAGGAAAGAGAAAGGCAGGTTCCTAAAGCTGTGTAAATTGAGAAGTGTGCAAGTTTTCTTATGATAAATTGTAAATTATCAAGTATCTCTGTCTGTTTGGAAACGGTGTATTCTGAAAAATCAGGATAAAAAATTGCTGTTACTATCTTTACAAATCTTCCGCTTGTTTCAGATGAATCATCTGAATTTTCTGTAGAGAAAATAAATATGGTAATCATGCATAAAACCGACAGTAACATGAACAGCACTCTATATTTAGATATTTTAATTAATCTTGACTTCATACAGGTTACACTCCTTTAATCTTATTTATATTATACTATTTTTACGAAAATTTGTAAAGCTTAATTTTTTTCGCAAAAAAATTCAAAAAAAACTTGAAAGTTAAGGTGAACAATGGTATAATAAGTTGTATGACTATATCAGGTTCGCTGATAAGTTACGGCGAACTTCAGATTGTAGATATTTTTACGGAGGCTCTAATGAAAAATATATTGTCAAATATCTGGACAAAACGCATTATGGCGATTATCAGTGTATTGTATGCGGCTTGCGTTTGCCGCTTAGCATACCTTTCTATCTTCTATGACATTCATATTAAGTCAAGAAGTTCACTTTGTCTTACAATCATTGCTGTTTCACTTATCGCTGTTCTTGGTATGCTCAATTCAAGAAAGCAAATCGTTACGAGAGTTTGCAGTGTTATCATTCTCATTGCAATGCTGCCCGTCACGCTGCTCTATTTCGGTGAGTGGAGTCTGCTTATTCCTATACTCGTAACGGGTGTCGTCATCTTCCTTGCATCAGGTGCGGGAGAAGGTGCAAAAACAGTTTGGGGTACGATAATTCTCCTTATGTATATTTTCGGCTCCATCGGCTTCTTTATGTTCAAGGCTTTCTTCGTTTCCTCTGCTCAGGAACATCTTATTGATTCAGGTACTTCTCCGTCAGGAAAATACCGCTATGAAGTCATTACTGTCGAGGACAGTTCAAACGGCAGTACAACAGTTTATGTTGAACCAAATAATGCTGATGTACGCTATCCTTTCACACGTTTCAGCCTTAAAAATATCAGACGTGCGGTTTACCTTGAAAGACCAGCTATAGACGGCGATATAAAGGTTGAATGGGAAACACAGAAGCGTCAGGATATTACTAAGTTCCTTAATCACCTCTCCGATAATATAGAGGTTGAACTCACAGAAGAAGAACTTGCAGGTCTTGGCTATGACTACGACAGTATGCTTACACTTACCCTTGCTGATATGGATGCCGAGGATAAGTTCGCTATCAATAAAACTGCTCATGATGTTGATCCGATACCGCTTGATGAACTTTCTGCTGAAAATCTTGCTTATTTCGGTATCGAGAAAACTCCTTCCGGCAGATACTATATTGCCAATCCTACACAGGAACTTATTGATGACCTCGATGATTATACCGATGGTCCGGTTTACTTCAATCTGCTTTCAAGTGACCAGAGAAAACAATTCTATGTTTCAAAGAACCGTTCTGTTCTCCTCAGTTCACTTTCAGATGAACAGCTTGATTATCTCGGAATAACTGACGAGGGCGATGTTATGAAGTTTAACGGAAAAACCTGTTTCCGCTATTATGTTGCTGAACTTGACAGCTACTTCAATGTTGATGAGAGAAAACTCTCATTTGACCTTATCAAGTAAATATTTGATGTTGAAAGGACGTTCAGGACACGTTCCCGAACGGGGGTGTGAGCTGTCGTCCTTTTATATATGGGCTATTAAAGTACAGAGAAATAAAACTATTTTAAGAGGTGCATATTTATGGCATTTGTAATCGGTGTGGACTGCGGTACAAGCGGTACAAAGACAGTTCTTTTCGACGAAAAGGGAAGCGTTATCGCTTCAAAAACAATTGAATACCCTATGTATCAGCCTAAAAACGGCTACGCTGAACAGGATCCTGCGGACTGGGCAAACGCAATGATCGAAACTATCAAGGCTGTTATGGCTAAAAGCGGAGTTAAAAAAGAGGACGTTAAGGGTATAGGTATTTCAGGTCAGATGCATGGTCTTGTTATGCTTGATAAGGATAACAAGGTTCTTCGCAAGTCAATTATCTGGTGCGACCAGCGTACAGCAGCAGAGGTTGAGGAAATGAACCGCATTGTCGGACGTGAAAAGCTAGTTGAAATAACAGCAAATCCTGCCCTCACAGGCTGGACTGCTGCTAAAATTCTCTGGGTAAAAAATAACGAACCCGAAATCTATTCAAAAGTTGCTCATATTCTTCTTCCGAAAGACTATCTCCGCCTTATCCTCACAGGCGAGTATGCTACAGAAGTTTCTGATGCTTCAGGTATGCAGCTTCTTGATGTTCCAAACAGAAAGTGGTCTGATGAACTTCTCTCCGCCTTTGAAATTGATAAAAACTGGCTCGGCAAGGTTTATGAATCATGCGAAGTGACAGGTAAGCTGACTAAGGCTATGGCTGAAACTGTCGGACTTTGTGAGGGTACTATAGTTGTCGGCGGTGCAGGCGATAACGCTGCAGCTGCTGTTGGTACAGGCGTTGTTGAGGACGGCAAGGCTTTCACTACTATCGGTACTTCAGGTGTCGTTTTTGCACATACTTCCGATATCTCAATTGATAAGCTCGGCAGAGTTCATACTTGCTGTGCTGCTGTTCCAAATGCATGGCACGTTATGGGTGTTACTCAGGGTGCAGGACTTTCACTTAAATGGTTCAGAGATAATTTCTGCATGACAGAAAAGGAAACTGCAAAGCTCATGGGTGTTGATGAGTATTATCTCATGGACAAACAGGCTGAAAAAGTGCCTGTAGGTGCAAATAAGCTTCTCTATCTGCCTTACCTCATGGGCGAGAGAACTCCTCATCTTGATCCTGATGCAAGAGGCGTGTTCTTTGGTCTTTCTGCTATCCATACACGCCGTGATATGCTTCGTGCCGTAATGGAGGGCGTTACCTATTCTCTCCGTGACTGTGTTGAAGTATTCCGTGAAATGAACGTTAATGTAAGCGATATGATGGCTTGCGGCGGCGGCGGTTCTTCACCGCTTTGGAGAAGTATGCTTGCTGACCTCTATAACTGTAATGTTAAAACTGCTGCTTCCAAGGAAGGTCCGGCACTCGGTGTTGCAATTCTTGCAAGTGTTGGAGCAGGTCTTTACGGAAGCGTTCAGGAAGCCTGCAAAGAAATTGTTAAAACCGATAAGATTCAGGCACCTGTTGCTGAGAATGTTCCTGAATATGAGAAATATTATCAGCTTTACAGAGAGATATACCCTGCCCTCAAGGCACAGTACGCCAAGTTGGCTTCACTCTGATGCTAGGGCTTAGATGTCGTCTCTGCGGAGAACTTGCAGAGCAGGAGAAAATGCCGAAATACGGCTTCAGCGGAGTTGCTTATGATTATGCGGAGTGGGCTGATGCAAGTCAGAATACTCCTTCACTTGATGAGCAAGTCTGGCTGAGAAGTGATAGTGTTCCAACAGTCGGAGAAGAAAGGATCATTCGTGTTACATTTCCTTTCTGCTTCGAGAATGACGAAAAGTTTGAACTGCTGTTTATGCCTGCACTTTCATCTCTTAATGGTTGGGATGAATATCCCGATGAAATTGATAAATCTGCAATTGTAGGCTGTGAACTGCTTGAAATTATTGAGGCTGATGATTCTGAAGCTTGGATAAAGGTTAAAATTGTAAGCGTTATCATGCTTAGTGATATTTCCGAAAAATATCCGCCAAAAAGTTCTGAGCTGCTTCCTTCAAGGAGTATGCTTCGTGAGTATCAGTATACCTATAAATTTGATAACTGGGAATATTCAACCTTCACTGCTGAAGGCGATATAGGTTCTTGGGAACTGGTTTATACTGATAATTCAGGGGTAAGACATCTTATTATTTATGCCGAGTGGGGATTCCATTATAATTATGTCTACTACGGCAATTATACATAAACCAAGTGATAAATACCGTACAAAGTACATTTAGCGCTTTGTACGGTATTCTCTTAGAAAAGCGGTGATTTGATGAAAAAATATGTAAAGCCTCAAAACGGATTTGCCGAGGGTATTGCATTTCATGATTCCAAGATAAAATCAATGAAAATCAGCGGTAAAGACCTTGTTATGGAACTGGAAAATTATCATATCGTTGAGAAAAATAAAAAATTTACCAATAGATGCAGGGTGATTTTTCACGATTTTGATGATGACGAATTAATGAGCTGTTTTCGTGTGCTGACTAAGAAAAAATACAGCGATTATAAGTTCAGTAGGTTTTTGAAATGGCTTAAAAACGGGAAAATTGAAAATAACCAGATTATTCATACATATTATAATTATTCAGTTATATTGTTTACAGGCTGTTTTTGCAATGACGATAAATGGAAAAGCTTTGAACTTAGAATTTCGTTCAGCGGAGATATGGTTGTTGAATATGAGCTTGATGGAGAGTAAACTATGGAACATAGCAGACTGAAGCGTTTTGCTATTGATATTCACCGCAAATTGCTTGACGTAACCGATGAAATTACCGCATATTTAAGCTTTATGAGGATTGGAACTGTATTATTTGCAGAACGTGAACGCTGTGAAAATATTTGTAATATGTCGCTTTCGGAAAGAAAAATGTTCTTTTCTGGTAAATGCAGGGAGTATGCATTGAAATACGGCGGCATTTTCAGTCTTTACGGCGAATGTGATATGCCTGAATTTCTTTTGGCTAATGAGATAATTTCGGATTATACGGCAGTTTTGCCAGAAAATTCAGACACTCTCGGTTGGCTTCATCAGTATTTCAACGAGCCGAACAGAGAGGCGGGAAACGTCGGACTGAAAAACAGCAAGCGTCTTGACAGCGACAAAATTGCGGCGGCAACACAGATTTTTACTCCCAATTGGATAGTTAAATATCTTGTTGAAAATACGCTGGTCAGAACATGGTATGAACGTGGCGGCTGTAAGCTTGATGGTTATGAAAGATATCTTGTGGATAAGTCAGCGGCAGAGAATCTACGGCTAACGCCTGAAGATATAACGTTTCTTGATCCGTGTTCAGGAAGCGGAAATATGCTTCTTTACGCCTTTGACGTTTTTCTTGAGATGTATAGGAAATGCGGATATTCCGACAAACAGGCGGCTGACCTCATTTTTGAAAAGAATCTTTTCGGACTTGAACTTGACGAAAAAGCCTGTGCAGTTTCAGAA
Organism: Ruminococcus sp.; assembly: GCA_045627145.1. Classification (GTDB taxonomy): domain Bacteria; phylum Bacillota; class Clostridia; order Oscillospirales; family Ruminococcaceae; genus Ruminococcus. The sequence continues at coordinate 10,060 of JAZQND010000116.1, forward strand.
ACAGCTTTGAGATTAAAAGCTGAAAAAACTGGTTCGGGTTCGTTTCCAAAAGTATACTGTTTTTCTGAAAATGACTGCGAAAATGCAGAAAGTCTGGGTTCATTGCTTTCAGCCGAAAATTTTTCAGGTGAGATACACTCTGTTCTGGCTCGAAAATATGACGTTATAGTGACCAATCCGCCATATATCGGTAAATCTGCAATGAATCAACAGCTCCTGCGGTTTGCTGTTGAAAACTACAAGGAACATTGTGCTGACTTGTTTTCAATTTTTATGGTAAGGTGTACGGAACTGACTGCCCCAAATGGCAGAATTGGCTTCCTTACGCCGTATACATGGCTTTTTATAAAGTCATTTGAACAGCTTAGAAGGTTGATTTGTACTGAAAAAACGCTTGAAACTTTGGTTCAGTTTGCATATTCGGCATTTGAAAATGCGGTCGTTCCCGTATGTGCATTCACTTTTGAGAACCGCATTGTTGAAAAGCCGGCGGTATTTCTGCGGCTGACAGATTTTTGCAGTGACCTTGAAATTCAGCGAGAAAAGGTTCTCGAAGCTATTGACGACATTCACTGTCCTTACCGCTATACCGCAAAAACTTCTGATTTTATGAAGCTGCCGTCAGCGGCATTTATGTACTGGCTTAGCCCAAATATGCGAAAGACCTTTAGTTTTCAGTGTCTGAGCGACATTGCGGAAGTTCGTGAAGGGCTTATTACGGGCGATAATGAACGTTTTCTCAGAAGGTGGCATGAAGTTAGTCTGGAAAAAATTGCGTTTTCGGCTCATGATGACAAGAAATGGTACCTTCTTAATAAAGGCGGCGATTTTCGGCGCTGGTACGGCAACAGGGAGTTTGTTATAAACTGGGAGAACAAAGGTGAGGAAATTTGCAGTTTCAGTGATATAAAAGGAAGACTTCGTTCACGTCCGCAGAATATTGAATTTAATTTTTGCAAAGCGGCAGGCTGGTCAGCGGTGACAAGCGGTGCGATGTCAGTCAGGTATTACGACGAAAACTTTATGTTCAACGTTGCAGGGGCGTGTGCATTTCCAAAAGAAGAAAGTCAGCTTATTTGGATAATTGCCTTGTTAAACAGTAAAACAGTTTCGGTTTTGTCACAGGCTATAAATCCGACTCTTAATATGAATCCCGGTGATACTGCACGAATACCAATTCCGAAATATAGTGATGATAGCCAAATATCACGCCTTGCGAAAGAATGCATAAAACTTAGCAAAAAAGATTGGGACAGCTTTGAGGAAAGCTTTGATTTTAAAAGACATCCTCTGCTTCCCAATAAAAAATAAGACAGCACCTCACAAAGCGTGAAGTGCTGTCATTTTTATTGATTAATTTCACTTAGAACGTCAACATATTTGCCATTGTGTGTTAATTCAATATGAAGATGTGAAGGAACTGTGCTTTCAATATCAGCTGTTCCGCCTATTACCCCTATTACATCACCGCAGTTCAGCTTGTCGCCTTGCTGAACTGCAAGGTCTGAACCAAGTCCGCAGTATTTGGTAGTGAAGCCGTTGTGGTGGTCAATAACAACTGTTACGCCCCATAATGCATCATTGTTTACTGACGTAACTTCACCGTCAGCTACTGCATATACTTCTGTGCCGATATCTGCCGCAATATCCGTTCCATTGTGAGTCTGCCATGAACCTGTGGTTTCGTTTTTTACAAGCTCCGAGCCACTGAATCCGTTGAGAATATTGCTTATATCCGCAAGCGGCGGTCTGGTATTTTCAAGGCTTGCCGCAGTGCTGACTGCTTCTTCGTCAATTACAGCCGCCGCTTCTTCTGCTTCAATTTCTGCATTTACTTCTATTTCAGGCAGCGTTTCCATTTCTTGTTCTGTGATCACAGCATGGGCTGTCGTGGTCGGATGTGATTTTACAGTGTAGGCAGTGGTAGTATACTTGGGTATGTCTGCTATTTTTCTGTCAACTGCGGCACTTCTTGATGCTGAACTGTTTATGCCTGAATGATAGTCCTCGACAAGTTTGTTTCCCTGCGAATATGCAAAATAACAGGCAGAACCTATCATCACTGCACTTATTCCAAGTGCCGCATAAAAACTTTTTGAACCTTTGTGTTTCTCGGATTTAGAATTGTTTTTCACGTTTAACACCTCCAACCCTATTTTTACCCAAATTCCCGAAATTATTCAAAAAATGCTCCCTGTTTCTAAGAATGGAACAGGGAGCAGTATTTAATTGATTAATTCTGTGGTTTAGATATATACGGGTTTGAATATGGGTTATCTTCAGGTGCTTCGGTGATTATGATAGGTTCGGTTGTAGTGACTGCTGTAGTAGTGTAGGTAGTGGTTGTAGTTGCAGTAGTGACTGCTGTGGTAAGTTCGGGACGTTTTTCCTCCGGAAGTGTAAGTTTTTTGGCTTTTTTGTTTTTAAGTCCGTAGCATTCCTGATATGCAAGAATAATGTCACGAATCATATACTTTGAATATTCACCGCCCTCGATAACGCCTGCGAAAGCAATTTCAGGCTTATCTGCGGGTGCAAAGCCTATAAAGAAGGAGTTTTGTTCTGTAAGGTTTCGACCTGTTTGAGGAGTACCTGTTTTGATTGCAACATCAAAGCCGAGGTCTGAAAGTGAATATGCGGCAGGGACGTTATGAGAAGCGTCTATCATACCGCCGATAATGAAATCATAAAGGTTTTTATCATTAAGGTCAATTTGCTGAGCGACGGTAGGCTGAGTTTTGGAAATCTGCTTGTTAGTTCCGTATCTGTAGAAGCTGTCAACAATATATGGTTTATAGCGAATACCACGGTTAGCGATAGTATTGGCTACGCAAGCCATTTGCAGGGGAGTGAATCCGCAGTCCTGATTTCCGATACCTGCCTGAAGAACATATCCGATATACCATTCCTGACCGTGTTCTGCAAAGGTTTCAGGATTACAGAGATAACCTGCGGCATCTCCTGTTTCGATACCTGTATTCTGTCCAAGACCGTAGAGGGTAGCGTATTTGGAGATAGTGTCTATTCCAAGCATTCTGGAGAGTTCATAGAAGTAGCAGTTACAGGATACTTCAATTGCGTGACGCATAGTAATACTGCCGTGATGACCTGTGCAGGAATAGTGAGTACCGTAAAATTCGTAATCCTGATTACAGATAAGAGGTGAACCTGAAAGGATTATGCCTTCATTCAAAGCCGCAGTAGCTGTGATGGTTTTGAATGTTGAACCGGGACGGTAAAGACCGTATGTACAGCGGTTTACCAGCGGAGAATCAGGAAGTTCGGTAAAATATTCATAGTTTTCCGAATAATCCTTGAGGTTATAAGTCGGGGCAGTAGCCATACCTTTTACAGCACCTGTTTTAGCATCAAGAACGCAAATTGCACCGCAGCGGACGTTTTGCAGAGCTGAATTGGTATTGACTTTCGGGAACGAATCTATGAAGTTATCAAGTATTTCCTGTAATTTAAGCTGATAATTGCCGTCAACGGTAAGCTTAACGGTTTCGCCTGAAACAGTTTCGCTTAAAGTTTCCTTATTAAGTATACAGCCGTCTTTGACAGTTATTTTTTCTTCGCCGAAAGTGCCTCTTAGTACAGCTTCTTCAGCAGCTTCTATTCCGCTTTTGCCGAGAGTATCATTGTAGCTGTAGCCGAGTTCTTTGAGTTCGTCGTATTCTTCAGCGTAGATAGGGCCTACAGTACCTATTTCGTGTGGAAGGATATCTCCTCTTATAATATTTCTGTCAGAAGCAACAACAGCCTCAAGACCACGGTAGAAGTTGCTCATTTCCTTCATTTCGATAATAGTTTCGTTATCAACATTGGAAGCAAGGAGGAGGTCGTTTTTATAGGAGAAGTCCTTGTCGATCATCTGATAACGCATACCTGCGATTATACGCTGTTCTGTATCGGTGTATGACTTATCAATTTTGTAATCGGAAATAAGCTTGTCGATACAGTTTTCAGCGGTTGCGTAGATATTTAGATTAAGGTCTGAGATAATTTCAGAGGGATCATCAGTTGTAAAGGCGTATGGCTTTTCAAAGGTTATCGGGATACTTTCCTTAAAGTCGTAGCCTCTGTCCTTGAGGGCATAGTAGATGCCGATGAGTTCCTTATTGCCTTCAGTTAAATCCGTAGGGAAGAACGCCATTTGCAGAACTATATCGGTATGGGTGTCGTTTGTTACGATTTTATTGCCGCTGTAGTCAATAATTTCGCCTCTTGTGGACTTAACTTCCCTGACATAAGTAAGTGCATCGGATTCATGCTGTATCTGAGGTGCGGCGATGTCCTTATCGCCCATTACCTGAATCTTCATAAGTCTCATTGCACTAAGACCTGCAAGAAGTATAACAATGGTGATGACCAGCATGGATTTCAGGTTTTCTGCTAATCCTTTCAATGGTTAAGCCTCCTTGAAAATTTTTACAGGGGACGAAAACGTCCCCTGAGTTATTTTTCTGAACGAATAGCCGTATTAATCGCTTCTTCGATGGTAATGTGGTTCTTTGGCATGAGAAAATGGTTTATAAGTTCAATAGCCAGGTAAATGAAAACTGACGAAATAATGGTATAAGCCCACACCTTCATTGAAACCTGAGAGAAGATGTTTTCAACATTTTCATATTCCCACATCTGATAATAGAATTTATAGTCAAGCCAGCACTGTATATATGCAACAACGGCGGTTATAACAGCATAGTTGACGAATTTGTTTTTCAGGTAGAATTCGTAAAGAAGCGAGATGACAACACAGAAAACGGTAAGAAGTGCTGCATTGTAGCCTGCAAGCTTATCGCAGGCGATATCTGTAAGCAGACCGCAGAAAGCTCCTGTAAATGCGGAGCTGTACTGTCCGTTTCCGACTGATATGGCAACGGCGACAGGTACGAGAAGGATAGGTTTCATCCATGTGCCGGATGTCATAATGCAGAAGCATATCAAAATGACGAGGTAATAGAGTATCCAGCGAAAAAATGTTTTTATGTTAAGGATACGCTGTTCACGGGGAGTTTGTATTCTCATCGTCATCCTCCCTTTTGCCTGTGAAATCGGTAATAACATAAACTGACGAAAGCTTGGTTATATCACAGCATGGTTCAATTACGGCACAGTCCGAGATACCGCTTGCATCGGGACTTACGCTTTTGACCTTTCCGATAGAGTAGTCTTTCGGAAAAAGACCGCTTATGCCTGATGTGATAATAAGGTCGCCTTTTTTGAGCTTATTGTCCTTATTAATGTGGATAAGGGCTGTATTTCCTTTTTGAGCGTCCTCGATATTGCCTTCTATAATTCCCATATCCTTGTTTGATGCAGAATTTACGGCGGCAACGGAGAGGTCAGGAGAAAGAATCGTTCTGACGGTGGTGGAGTGGTCTGAAACGTTGACTGTTATGCCCACAAGACCTTCAGCTGTAACAACAGGACAATCCGGAGTTATTCCTTCCTCCGAACCTTTGTCAATAATAAATGACATAAACGGATCATTGGTTGTATATCCTATTACATCACAGGACTGTGTATATTCAAAGTCCTCATGTTCTTCCTTAATGCTGACCAGTTCTCTTAGTTCCTCAACCTCTGCTTTAAGGGATTCATATTCGGTAAGCTGACGGTTGAGTTCTCCTATTTCCTCTTTGAGACGCTGATTCTCCTTGAAATATTCATCAGAATGGGTGAATTTATCAAGAGTATCTTCAACACTTCTGCTTATACTGTGAGAAGCTGAACGGAACGGTTTGGTCAGCGTATTTATAAATGATACGCCTTTAAGGGAATATCCGCCTTTTGTGGTGGAATAGACCATAATTCCTATCAGAAACGAAGTAAAGCAGAGGAGAATCTTGAATTTAGTGCTTTTCAGAAAGTCACGCATCAAAGTCCTCCTTAATAATACTTGACGTTGTCGGTGAGAGCGTCCTGATAATCGTTTATGTTTTCGAGAATCTTGCCTGTACCCTCTGCAACGCAGTCAAGAGGATATTCGGCAATGTAAACCGGCATACCTGTTTCACGGTTGATAAGCTTATCAAGACCTTTAAGCAAAGCACCGCCGCCTGCAAGTGTAATGCCGTGGTCAATAATATCGGCGGAAAGTTCAGGCGGAGTATTTTCAAGAGTAGATTTAATAGCGTCTATAACCCGTGAAAGAGGTTCAACGAGAGCATCACGGATTTCTGCGGAGTTTACTACTATATTTTCAGGCAGACCGTTGAGAAGATTTCTGCCCTTTATTTCAAGGGTAGTTTCTTTTTCGCTTGGGAAAGCAGAACCTATCTCAAGCTTGATGTTTTCGGCGGTTCTTTCACCGATAAGAAGGTTATATTTCTTTTTGATGTAGTTTATAACAGCAGTATCAAATTCGTCGCCGGCACATCTTATTGATTTTGCAGAAACGATACCGCCCAGTGCTATGACAGCAACTTCACTTGTACCGCCGCCGATATCAACTATCATGCTTCCGACAGGTGAATTTGTTGGCAGACCTGCACCGATTGCGGCAGCCATAGGTTCTTCAATGATGAGAACGTTGCTTGCTCCTGCCTTTTTGCACGATTCACGGACAGCACGTCTTTCAACAGCAGTAACACCTGAAGGTATGCAGATAATTACATTTGCCTTTGTGAAAGGAGTACCTTTGAGTGCTTTTCTGATAAACTCCTGAAGCATGGTGGTAGCGATGTCGAAGTCGGCGATAACGCCGTTTTTCAGAGGTCTTACGGCAACTATTGAGCCGGGGGTACGTCCGATTACATCTTTTGCTTCCTTGCCGACATAGCGGCATTTATCAGTTCTTGTATTAACAGCGACCACGGAAGGTTCTCTTATAATTATACCCTTTCCACGCATATAAACGAGAGTATTGGCAGTTCCGAGGTCTATTCCGATATCTTTAGTAAACATTGTTCAGCTCCTTGAAATTATTGATTTGGATTATCCGCAGATTTTTGCAGCGGTTTTGTAATAGAGGAAGAAAGCGGCGATTATCATAAGAGCCTGAGCAACACTTATGTAGAAGTTAAACCCGAAGGTCAAGGAGAAAACATTGGTTATTGCAAGAGTACCGGGCTGAAATTCAAATCCTGCCTTATAACTCAGCCAACTGAGTGAGCCTGAGGCATGATTTCCAAGTACGTCGCCGAGAACGAATGCACAAATCATTAGAATCAACATATACCAGGTTTTTTTCATATAAATCTCCAATCTGCCGTAAGAAACGGCTTTTCATTTTGTTCTGCACCGCAGTATGTTCAGACTCCGGACGAGCCGAAGCCTTTCTCTCCTCTGTCTGTATCGGAGAGAATGTCGCTTATTTCAATGTCTGGGAAAAGTACCTTTGTAGGAACAAGCTGTGCTATACGCATACCGTGTTCAACAGTAAAGGCGGTTTTTCCGTGATTTATAAGTGGAACGAACCATGCACCCCTGTAGTCGCTGTCAACAACACCGACGCAGTTTGCAAGGGCAATTCCGAATTTTGAGGCAAGACCTGAACGTGGGTAGATAAGAAGGGCGACATCATCGCAGTCGGGTTCGGCAGTCAGTCCGAGGGGAATCATCTTTATCTCACCTGATTCAAGTGTAACGGGTTCGTCAAGGCAGGCACAAAGGTCAAGTCCGGCACTTCCCGGAGTTGCTCTTGTGGGGATAACAGCCTTTTCGTCGAGTTTTTTGAATGTCAGTTTCATAAATACCTCTTTTCATTTATTCAGGGCAAAACCGTCAGGTGTGCTGTATTGACTCAAAATATGCCACGGTAATAAAGTCCACGGGTAATATTTCCATCGGGTTTTCTGCCTGACAACGCACGTTGAGTCTGAAGCCTGTCCTCATTGTTCAGGAAAACAAGACCAAAGGAAATATTTTTCAGCTCATTGGTTCTGTCAAGTATATACAGAACGTCGGGGTTGAGGATTTCGGTATAGCTTTTGCTGCACATAACAGGAAGCTGTCTGCCTGTTCTGTCAGTGATGCTTCCTGTACATTTCTGACAGCCGATTTCATTTTTTATCGGACAGTTTCGTGTAAGCATAAGCGGCAGATTTCCGTAAACGGCGGCACCTATCGGGAGAGATGTGCGAATTTTTCCGATTTGTTCAAGTGCAGCCTCAAACGAGAAAACGCAGTCCTCAAGACCAAATTCACGGAGATACTCCGCACTGTAGGAATTATAAACGTTCAGGGTGAAGCTTCCGTGGAGCTTCATGCCGAGTTTTTTTCCTATGGCTAAACTGTCCGGAGTATGGCAGAAAAGTCTGCTGAAACCGAATTTATCACGGATATAAGCAAGTTTTGAGATATATTTATCCTCGTCGTCAATAAAGCGTGGCAGAGAGAGGATAATTTTATCTTTGTTCTGTAAAATAACGGCAGATTCTTCCAAAGCAGATTCGGAAAGACCGATTATATGGTCAAGTATAACGTATTCCGAATAATCAAGTGCTGTTTCAGCCTGTTCCGTGGTTCGGCAGAAGGTTCTCAGCGGAAGTTCGCCGTCGAAATGCTGTACAGGAACGTCGGGAAGTTTCGGAAGAAATTCGCTGACCGTATAAACGGGAGTATTATGCCTGATAATGGCAGACGCAAGCTTTTCAGCAAGTTCACGTCTTAATTCATTAAGTCTGCCGGCGGGTACAAATAATCCGTCATCTATATCGGCAGTTATTTCCGAAAGCGTGAAAACTGTATCTCCAAGCTTTGAAAACTGTTTTTCAAATGCGGATATGTCTGTAGGGCGGTTTTGTGCGGTATCAGGCACATCTCCGCTGATTTGTACTGATATGCCGCAGCATTCGCCTTTAACCGAAACGGGTTGACCGCATTTTATCATGCCGTGTATCTTTATCGGAAAAACGGAACGTTCAAAGCGGTAAAGTTCGTGTATTTTCGGGATAAGTGACTGAGCAGCGGTAACGTCCTCTTTTTCACGAACTCCGAACATATTTTCACGTTTTCCCTGAAAATAGCTGTCTGTGAAGCCTCCACGGGAAAAAACACCACGCAGAAACTGCATATTCGGAGTTTTGCCGCTGAGGGACTTTTTAAGTTCACTGACCGCAGAAGCGACGTATTCGGGACGCTTCATTCTGCCTTCGATTTTTAATGAATCAACACCGATTTCTGAAAGTTCGTCTGCAATTGGCAGGAGAGAAAGGTCTTTCAGTGAAAGTGCGGAATACTTTTTATCGTTTACGGCTGAATAAGGCAGACGGCAAGCCTGTCCGCAGCAGCCACGGTTTGCCGAACGTGAACCCATGACAGCCGACATATAGCACTGTCCTGAAACGGACATACACAATGCACCATGTACAAATATTTCTGTTTCGATGTTTTCACGGCAGATTTTTTCTATGGCGGCTTTGCTGAGTTCTCTTGCAGGAACTATTCTCTGCCAGCCAAGCTCCGAAAGCATTGAAGCACCGACAGCAGTATGTACCGACATCTGCGTTGAACCGTGAAGAACCGCATTCGGAATGGTTTTTCGGATGATTTCTGCACATCCCCAGTCCTGAACGATGTAAGCGTCAACGCCGATGGAAGCCGTGAATCTGATATATCTGCAAAAATCCTCTGCTTCGTCATCTGAGATTATGGTATTGACGGCAAGATAAAGCTTTGCACCGTATTTATGACAGAGCGAAGCCGCTTCCGAGAGTTCTTCCTCTGAGAAGTTTGCGGCACTGTTTCGGGCGGAGAACCTTTTTCCGCCGATATACACAGCATCTGCACCTGTTCGCAGGGCGGCGTGAAGGGTTTCCATGCTTCCTGCGGGAGCGAGAATTTCGGGTGATTGCATCAGATGCTGTCCTTTAGCTGTTTCAGTTTGACCATATTTTCAAGCTGAACAATTTTTGATTTTAGAACTTCAATCTCTTTCTGTGCAGCATCACGTTCAATACGGAGTCTGCCTGCCTCATCAACGTATTCCTTTGACTGATTGCGGATATTATCAAGACGCTGATTAGCCTGATTAACGTCATCAAGGAGGCTCAGAGCAACCATTATTGAAGCGGTATATGGTGAAAAACCACCGCCTGAGTTAGTGATATCATTAATTCTTGCTTCAAGAGCTCTTGCAAGAGCGTATACATAGTTAGGTGATTCGCTCGTTTTTATTTTATACTCTTTTCCGCAGATTATTACTTTAACTTCATTAAGCATTTGAATTCGTCCTTTCTGTGCTTACTAAACACCATTCTACATTATACAACATTTTCTGCAATAATGGAAGGGGTTTTATAAGTTAATATATTTTAATATTTCAATGGCATTTTAATTCCTTAATAGTATCTTTTTAAACCTATTACTTTTCCGAGAATTTCAACATCATCAAGAATAATAGGCAGCATTGTATCATTTTCAGGCTGTAAGCGGAAATGCCCTTCTTCTTTGAAGAATCTTTTTACCGTTGCATCCTCGTGAGCGATAAATGCAACGATAATATCACCGTTTTCGGCATACTGTGTTTTCTCAACGATGACGATATCTCCGTCAAGGATGCCTGCATTTATCATGCTTTCACCACGGATCTTCAGTGCAAAAAGTTCTTCAGGATTTGTGCCGCTGTATTCAAATCCGACATATCCCGTAATATTTTCAACAGCGGTGATAGGCTGACCTGCGGTAACAGTACCCATTACCGGAACTGATGCTGTACCGCTGTTAGGAAGTCTGAGGGTTCTGTTCAGGCTTCCCTGTTTTTCGATAAGACCTTCACGCACAAGAGTTTCGATGTATCTGTGGGCGGTTGATGTGGATTTAAAGCCCATAGCGTCCATAATTTCCCTTACGGACGGTGAAATTCCTTCACTAAGACGGCTTTTTATATAGTTGAAAACGGCTATTTCCTTTTCTTTCAGCATAATTATTCCTCCGCAAGCTTTTTCAGTACCATTTTGGCTATTTTATAAGCATCACCACAGCCTAAAGTGATGATAAGGTCACCTTCCTGAGCATTTTCACATAAATAGTCGCAAACCTGTTGGAAATTGAAGTATTTGCGTTCATCAGTCCATTCAGCAGTTTCGTCCTGCGGGAACCATACACAGTTCGGAATTTTTTCTGCAAGATGGCGTGTGAATATGCCGTAGGTATTTTTTTCACGGCTTCCCATGATATCTGTGAGAACAGCGTGATCAGGAATCTGAAGGACTTCTGCGAAATCATCAAGGAGAAGCTTTGTGCGAGAGAAGGTGAATGGCTGGAAAACAGCCCAGACATTTTTGAAGCTCATGTCCATAGCAGCAGAGATGACAGCTTTAAGTTCAGTCGGGTGATGAGCATAGTCGTCAACAACGGTAATACCCTTTTCGTAGCCGAGCTTTTCAAAACGTCTTTTTGCACCACGAAAATCGCCCAGACCTTGCTGAATGAATTTGAAGTCAACTCCGACATAACGTGCGGCGGCGACTGCGGCGAGTGAATTGAGAACGTTGTGTACGCCTACGACATTAAGTGATATAGTGCCGAGTTTTTCGCCTTTATACATAGCATCATAAGTTGTGAGGAGGTCATTTTCGTGTCTGATATTTTCAGGATAGTAATCGCATGAAGAATCTTTTCCGAAGGTGATGATATCTTTTCCTTCAACGCCTTCGAGGGACTTCATTGAATTTTCGTCTGAACCGTTGATAATGATGCATTTTGTAGTATTTCCGTTAAACTTGCGGAAAGAGCTGATAATATTTTCAATATTTCCGAAGTAATCAAGGTGGTCAGCGTCAACGTTGAGGACAACAGCTATATCAGGGAAGAATTTGAGGAAATGGTCTTCAAATTCGCATGATTCACAAACAAGGATATCACTTTTGCCTGCAATTCCGCTTCCGCCGATACATGGCAGTTTGCCGCCGATATAGGCAGAAAGGTCAACACCTGCGGTATAGAGTATCTGAGTTATCATCGAGGTGGTAGAGGTCTTGCCGTGAGTTCCGGAAACACAAATTGCATTTTCATACCAGCTTGTGACTATTCCGAGAAGGTCTGCACGTTCAAGAACCGGAACGCCGCTTGCTTTGGCGGCAACAAGTTCAGGGTTGTCAGCCATTATAGCAGCGGTATGAACAATGAGGTCAGCACCCTCAATGTTTTCGGCTCTTTGTCCGACAAAAACAGGAATGCCCATTTTTCTTACAGCATCAAGGGTTTCGGTTTCATTATTATCAGAACCTGTAAGGTAGTAACCCTGACCGTGGAGAATCTGTGCAAGGGGAAACATACCTGAACCGCCTATGCCGATAAAATGAATGTGCTTTTTTCCGTTTAAAATATTGATATCCAAAATAAATCACCTTTCACTTTCATTCTTTAAAAGAAGAATTAAGATAAAATTATAATTTTTAAACTAAAAACTAATAAAAAACACTTGATTTTTTACTAAATATAAGTTATAATATGGTTATGCATTGACAAATAGTGAATTATTAGTTGTAAAATTGCGGAATTTTATATATAAAAGTATTCATTAGAATGTCGAACCACTTATTTTTAGTGGCTGCTTAAATGCTTTTACATGGTGCCAAGGAGGAAAAACCAATGGAAATTACAGATGTAAAAATCAGAAAAATCATGTCTGAGGGCAGACTCAGAGCAGTCGTGTCAGTTACTATTGCCGATATGCTCGCTGTTCACGACATAAAAGTCGTACAGGGCGACGAGAGACTTTTCGTTGCCATGCCAAGCAGAAAGGATGAAAATGGTGTTTTCCGTGATATCGTTCATCCAATTGCAGCCGCATCAAGAAAGCTTTTTGAAGAAAGCATCCTTGAGGCTTATGAAAAACAGCTTGCTATCCTTGAAGCAGAGGAAGCTTCCGCAGCTGAAAATGCACAGTCCACAGAATCTACAGAAGAACAGCTTTGATTTTATTCAGAGCCTGACCTGTCCCCTACGGGGCAGGTCTTTTTCATTATTTCATGCGGTATACATCCTGAAATAACTGCGGCTTTAAGAATTGCTATCTGTGTTTTGGAATCTTTTACAGATCCGTTCATAACAAGGCTGACAGCTTCATCAAGCGGCATTTTAACAATATCAAGAAACTCATCTGCATCAGGAGATTGTTCAGAAAGTTCAAGTTCTTCTGCAAGATAGAGATGGATAATTTCGGTATCGTATGCAGGAAGCGGATATATTTCTCCAAGATAGGAATATTTCTTACAGGTCAGACCTGTTTCTTCCAGCAGTTCACGTCTGCCACATTCTGCGTGATTTTCGTCTTTTTCGAGCTTCCCCGCAGGAATTTCAAGCGTTATCTCGCCAAAGGGGTAGCGGAACTGTTTTACAAGATAAATTTCATTGTTTTGGTTTATAGGTATAACTCCCACACCGCCGTGGTGATGTATGACATCTCTCTGTGCAACAGAACCGTTTTCGAGTTCGGCAGTATCGCTGGAAACTGTAAAAATACAGCCTTTATATGCAGTTTTGCTTGAAATGGTTTTTTCTGCTAAGTGCATTTATTTTCCTCCGTTTGTTTTTTGAATAAAGCTTTTGCAGTATTCATCTGCGGCTTCTATTTTGCTTACAGATGAATAGCCGTAATAGTGTCTATGGCAGTAGATGTCATTATCTTTTTTTGTTTTGCGGCATATCAGGAGATATAATGCAAGAATCACAATGCCTACGCCGCTTATTATAAGACCTGTTTTAAGTCCGGGAGTTTCATATCGGAAAATAATGGTATTATCGCCTTTGTCTGCTTTTACAGCCATAAGACCGCTGAATACCTTTTCTATCTTTGCCGGCTGACCGTTTACCTCTGCGATCCAGCCTTCACTGTAAGGCACACTGAAAAGTACCATTTCAGGCTTATCAAGAGTGATTTCAGAATTGAATCCCTTATCGTCAAAGCTGAAAGATGAGGCACAGTTTTCTCTTTTATCTATACAGAAATTTTCATAATCTTCCTTTGAGTATGTTTTGCAGTTTTCAGAAGGTGTTTTTTCAAGAATATCTGAATAAAGCTCCTCATTTTCACTGCTTTCAAAGACAAGATTCTTCATCATTGAACGTTCACGGATTTCCGGACTAAGTTTCTCTGCTTCTTCAAACGGAATATAGCTGTCGTAGGCGATACCCATAGGAACGAACAGTTTGTTTTCATATATTTCAAAATCACCTTTTTGACAGACATACTCAAAACCGGGAATTTCATCAGGAACAATGAGATAATTATGCTTAAAATATTCCTCACAGTCATCAGGCATAACAACAGTGCCGTTTTTGAGGTTTTCGTAGGTACAGTCATCGTTTACTTCCTTGTAGAAATATTTAACGGAAAGCAGTCCACGGAAGGTATAGTGTGAGGGTTCTATTCTTGAGGAAACATCACGGTTAAGTTCAAGGGTATTATAAAATTCCATGATAGATGGGGATACAATACTCTGAAATGCTCTCATGCTTGGAAGTCCCCATATCATAGGGTAGTTGTCGCAGTTTTCAGACATATCCACACGGAAGAAATTATCTTTGTCTATTTCTTCATAGACTACGTTATCCTTACCGTTTATGGCATTATTTATATAACGGGTTGCAGAATCAGGCGTAAGAGAACCGTAGCTTATAAGAGTAAATGTGCATACGATACAGCCTATGAGAGTTAAAGAAAGGGAAGTATCTATAAATTTTTTTCCTTTCTTTTTGTTTCTGAAAATATGGAATGCAGCGGCAAAGCATATTGCAGCAATTGTAAACTGTTTCCAGAAATAAGCCTTATCTCTTGGCAGTTGGAAGTAAACTGTCTCATTATTCTTGTTAAGCTTTGGAAGCAGTGAGATAAGACCGAATGCGGCAAGCATTATACCATTTATGATGAAGCCTGAACGTGTATCTGCTTCTTCATCATCAATAATAACGGAGGTCATCATTGCCATGATGAGAAGCGGCATATAGAACCAGCGGGCATAATATATATTGTTCATAGCCTGAAAAGCACTGTTCAGCATTGGTACGAGCATACAGAGAAAGCAAAAAAGAGATAAGCGTGAAGCCCAGTGTCTGCGTTTGATTTTGATGAAGGAGATAACGCCTATCATGGAGAATACAGGGAAATAACCTCCGATAGAAGACCATTGGTTTGTCTCGCGCTCAAAAAGAATTGCTCTGGCAGGCGGATCTGCAGGCATGAAGAATGTCTGGATAATTCTTGGGATAATGGTTTTATCACTGTATGTCAAAAAATCTATGCCGTTTGAATGTTCGCCTACATGGTAGTTTCCAAGAATAAGGAGTGCCGAGGGAACAAGTATTGCAGCAGCGATTGCAGTACCGATAACAGCTTCAAAAACAAGTCCGAAGAATTTTTTCCATGATGTATTGAAATCAGAACTTTTCATGCGGAAAAGGTAGTAAAGAACGAGGAATACAGCCTGACCTGCGAAGAAATAGTAGTTTATGACAGCCATTAAAGCAACGATTACTGCGAAATAACCTTTTTTTCTGTTATTTATGTTTTCCTCCATAGCAAAGAGCATAAGCGGAAAGAAGGCGGTAACGTCATGGAAGTGGTTGAAGAAGATATTAAATAGCTGAAATCCTGAAAAAGAATAGAGAAGTCCGCCTATTATCGCAGCATTTGGAGTTTTGACGAATTTTCTGATATAAATATACGCAGTTAAAGAGGTCAAGCCATGTTTTACTGCAATCAGAATCGGAATTGATAATGTTACGAGATTTCTTGGAAGCAAAGTTGTAAGCCTGAAAAAAGGACTTGCGTAGAGATAAAAGCTGTATGAAGTAAGAAAATCAGAACCGAGGTCTGTACACCAGTCCCAACCTGTCTGACCGCTTCTTATGAAGTCGTTTGCATGATTGTAAAAGGGTATCTGCTGTGAATTGAAATCACCATAATATATGAACAAGCCGTTTTGTGAAAGCAAAAACGGAAGAAGGGCTGTTATCATTATGAGAAATCCAAGAAGAAAAGCCTGAAAATATTTTTCTTTTGATACAGCTTTTTGGACTTTTACAGCTTTTGACACACTATCACCTCATGAATCTGAAAATACACAAAATAATTATAACACATTTGTTTCAGAAATAAAAGTCTTTTTTTAAAAAAATATGTTTGTTTTCGGTTTTTATGAAAATTTGAAGAAAAGTTTTAAAGAGGGTAGTAATTTAAGCTTATTTATGTTATAATAAAAAAGATATTATAACAGCAGATATGTGCTGAATATAAAATGTGAAAGGTATGGATTGATTTGGTTTACCTCGATAATGCCGCTACCACCAGACCGTGTGCCGAAGCGGTAAATGCTGCTTCAGAGGCTATGACGGATAATTTCGGAAATCCGTCATCTTTGCACCGTGCAGGACTTAATGCACAGCTTGCAGTTGACTGTGCAAGAAAAGCAGTTGCAGATTCAATAGGTGTTGACAGTTCGGCAATATATTTTACATCAGGTGCTACAGAAAGCAATAATCTTGCATTGCGTGGAATTTCTGCGGCTTACGGAAAAAAGTGCAGAAAAATTGTTATTTCGTCGGTTGAACACGCTTCTGTTGACGAAACTGCTTCCGACCTCGAAAAAAACGGCTTCGAGATTGTAAGAGTCTCTCCTGATGAAGAAGGACGTTTCCGTGCGGCTGACTTTGTTAATGCCTGTGACGAAAATACCTGCATGATAAGTATGATGCTTGTAAACAACGAAACCGGATATATTCTGCCTGTTAAAGAGGTGTTTTCCGCAGTTAAACGAAGATTTCCTCATATTATCACTCACTGTGACTGTGTTCAGGGCTATATGAAGGTACCGGTAAAAGCAAATGCGATGTCTGCCGACCTTATTTCACTAAGCGGTCATAAGATTCATGCTGTAAAGGGCGTTGGTGTACTTTACATAAAAAAAGGAATCCGTGTTGTTCCTGTAGTTACAGGCGGAAAACAGGAAAAGGGCATTCGTTCCGGAACAGAGAGTGTTCCGCTTATATGTGCAATGGGTGCGGCTGTCAAAAAGCTTGCTCCAACTATAAATGAACGATACTGTACTGTTTCTGAACTGAAAGCCTTCCTTCTTGATAAAATTGCAGATATGGACTGTGTTGCCGTAAATTCCCCTGACGACGGTTCACCGTATGTCGTGAATATATCGGTTGTTGGAAAGCGTTCTGAAATCATGCTTCATTTTCTTGAAAGCAAAGAGGTATACGTTTCAAGTGGTTCAGCTTGTTCAAAGGGACAGCAAAGCGGTGTTCTCGGAGAGTTCGGAATTACGGGAAGCCGTGCAGACGGTGCACTGCGTATAAGCATGACAGCCGAAAATACCAGAGCCGATATTGAGGCTTTTGCTGAAGCTTTGCGTGAAGGAATTGAAAAGGTAAGAGGTTAAGGACACCTCTAAAAACCCCTTCTGAGAAAAAGCAGCTATGCACAGCATCTGCTGCGTCAAGCCCTCTCGTAGTGCGAAAGCACGCCTTCGATGGCTTTTCTTGCATCTACTGTACC
>JAZQND010000117.1:0-8965 GCA_045627145.1 Ruminococcus sp.
GAAGGGGTTTTTAGAGGTGCCCTTATATTTTCTTAATTTATTTCTTAGGTTGTGTTGCCTTTAATTTATCTGTTTAGTACCAGCTCATTTCTATAGATTGAAATTTAATTAAATTTCCTTATTTTTTACACTTTTTCTTTAAAAATTAGGTTGAGTTTATATGGATTATAATGTATAATTGTAATTATGGGGATTTTTATTTAATTATATTTATAAAAGGAGTGGTCACAAATGAAATTAAGTCAGAAACTTAGAAGATTTGTTTCTGCAACTGCTGCCGCAGCGTTGTTTATTACGTCTTTCCCTGCATTTATTCATTATGAAGATGCTGCAGCGGCTGACACAGTTGTTATTGACACTAATAAGAATTATCAGACAATTCATGGTTTTGGCGGAATTAATCTTCCTGAATGGGCAGGTTCTGATATGACTTCTGCTCAGGTCAAAAAAGCATTTGGCAACGGTGATGATGAACTTGGTTTGTCAATTTTGCGAGTTTATGTCAGCGATGATTCAAATGCATGGAGTAAAGCTGTTCCAACTGCAAAAGCAGCAAAAGCTCTTGGTGCTACTATTTTTGCATCACCTTGGAATCCGCCTACAAATATGCGTGAATCATTCACAAAAAATGGTCAGCCAAATCAACGCAGACTTGCTAAAAGCAGTTATGCTGCTTATGCCAAGCACCTTAACAGCTATGTTAAGTATATGAAAGGGCAGGGAATCGACCTCTATTCTATTTCAATTCAAAATGAGCCTGATTATGGTTCTGAATGGACTTGGTGGACTTCTGATGAATGTGTTGATTTTATCTGCAATTATGGTGACGATGTAATTGCAGGAACTGATACAAAACTCATGTCACCTGAAACATTCCAGTATAATAAAGAATACTATAACAAAATTCTTAATAATTCCACTGCTTTTAATAAAGTTGGAATTTTTGGAACACATTTTTATGGCACTCAGCGTAGTCAGATGGATTTCCCTGCACTTGAAAACTGCGGCAAGGATATCTGGATGACTGAGGTTTATGTACCAAACAGTAATGCTAATTCTGCTGATAACTGGCCTGAAGCTCTTCAGGTTTCAGAAAATATTCATAACGGACTTGTTGTTGGAAATATGAATGCTTATGTATGGTGGTTTATTCGCCGCAGCTACAGTCCTATGAAGGAAGACGGCAGTATCAGTAAGCGTGGTTACTGTATGGCTCAGTATTCAAAATATGTACGTCCGGGCGATGTCAGAATTGATGTAACCGAACAGCCTGTCTCAAATGTTCTTGTTTCTGCATATAAAAACAATAGTGGTAAGGTAACAGTTGTTGCTGTTAACAAAGGTTCTTCTGCAGCAACTCAGAATTTCACATTGAAAAATGGTGAAACTATAGATGAGGTTGACCGCTACAGAACTTCTTCTAATGAAAATCTTGCTAAAACATTAGATATGGAGCACGATACAAGCAGTTTCTGGGCACAGCTTCCGGCTCAGAGTGTTTCAACTTTTGTTATTTCACTTGACGGCAGCGATTCACCTTCTCAGCCTCAGACACCTACTGAACCTTCAGAGCCTGTAAATCCTGTAGATGAGAATGGTTATTATTTTCAGGATTCATTTAATGGTTCAGAAGACGAATGGACAGGCAGAGGTGAAGCAAGCGTTTCTGTAACAAGTGATAATACACTTTCAGTTGAGGGAAGAACTGCTTCATGGAATGGTGCAGTAAAGTCACTCAGTACAAGTACGTTTGTTCCCGGCAAAGAATACAGCTTTAGCGTGAATGCTTTGCACAACGGTTCGGACGATGAAATTTTCAAACTTACTTTACAGTATACCGATTCTTCAGGAACTGCTAACTATAGTAATATTGCTACAGTAACTGCCGGAAAAGGCGAGTGGGTTCAGCTTGCAAATACTAATTACAAGATACCTTCAGATGCTTCTGAACTTCAGCTTTACGTTGAAACAGAAGAAACAAAAACCGATTTCTTTATTGATGAAGCAATTGTTGCTGTCGGAGGTACAGAAATCAAGTCTACAGCAAGTTCCGGTTCAGGAGGAAAAGTAATTCTTGGTGATATTTCATGTGACGGCATAATCAATTCAATGGACGTTGCATTTGCCCGCAGCAGCTTGATTTCAGGCAAATTTGGTTCAACCAATGCTCAGAAAGCCGCAGATGTAGATAAAAACGGAAAATTTGAACTTGCAGACCTTGTTTTGATTCAGAAATATGTTTTAGGAACTCAAAAAGAATGGCCTGTTCCGGAAAAGGCTGACAACAAGTGGGACGATTTTCAGGAAACAGCTTCTGCTGACTGGCTTAACTTCTATAAAAGTTCAATAAAGAATATGGGAAACACTTCAAGACTTGCAGATAAACTTGAAGCTGCTGAAAACGGTGATAATCTGACTATTGCTTACCTTGGCGGTTCTATCACGGAAGGCAAGAACTATACTTCACCTTTTTCAAACTATGTTAAATCAACATTTGCAAAGGGTTCGTTCAAAGAAATAAATGCCGGTCTTTCAGGTACTTCTTCTGTTGTAGGACTTGTAAGAAGCGAACAGGAAATATTCAGTGCCAATCCTGACATCGTATTTCTTGAATTTTCAGTAAATGACCATGAGGACATCATGTATAAGAAATGCTTTGAGAGCGTTATCAAAAAGACACTCATGCAGCCGAATCAGCCTGCCGTTGTAGTTCTTATCAACCGTGCAAAGGGTGGTTTCTCAAGTCAGGACCAGATGTATTCCATAGGCAAGAACTGGGATGTACCGGTAATCAGTATGGATGATGCACTTACCAAGGCATTCAACAGCGGATTCCTTTCAACAGGCGATTACTTCCAGGACGAATATCATCCACACGCAAACGGCGGTAAGCTTGTTTCAGATTGTCTCGGATATTTCTTCCGTCAGGCAATGAAAACTGATAATCGCAAGGGCGAATATGTATTCCCTTCAAAGACTGTTTACGGTGACGAATACGCAGACTGCTATAACGCTTCACCAAGCGATTTGACAAACTTTAATGCAGGTTCATTCAAACAGGTTCAGGGCTACAGCTCTTCACTTTCTTACGGATTACAGTTCCAGAAGGGAAGTGCAAACACACCTATGACATTCAAGACACAGGGTAAGGGACTTATTATCGTATTCAAGGCAAACAGCAGCGGAATGGGTACTATACTTGTGACAGTAAACGGAAAGACTACCAAGGTAAACGGAAACAAGCAGTATACATGGGGAGGTCCTGACGCAGAGCTTGGTTATTATCAGGATACCACAGGTGAACTTGATGTTTCAATAAAAATGGAAAATGCTTCCTCTGATTTCACTATCTGGGGACTTGGCGTAGTAAGATAATAAAAAAAAAAAAGCGAATCAACTTTAACGATGGTGCTTATATAGAATTTCTGCTTTTTATCATGGGGAATCCTTTCTTAAAAGGGTTCCCCTTAATAAAAGTACCGAAGCTTCTATATGCCTCATTGTTATAATTGCTCCGCTTTTTTATTTACTGAAATGTTCAGAAAGCAGACGATTTTTAAGTCCCCAGAGTTCATGTGATAAGTCAACGTAGTATTCGTGAGGATTTTCAAAACGCTTGACTTCTTCCCAGATAGTTTCAAGCTGTTCCTTGCAGTAATTTCTGATAGTGTCGATATCAGGGGAATTATAGACACATTTGCCGTTCCTGAATATCTGAACCTGTAGCTTCTTTGCTGTAAAATCGGTGAGCGTAGTCTTTTTGTAGGTCTGAACAGGATCAAAAATTGTGTAAGGCTTAGTATCGTCAATAATTTCGCCTGCAAGAGTGATAACATCGGCAACAGCCTTTCCGCTTTCGTTATCAAATAATCTCCATACTTCCTTATATGAAGGATTGGTTATTTTGACAGCATTTTCGGATATTTTGATTTTCGGGATTATTTCGCCGTTTTCCTCAACTGCGGCAAGCTTATAAACACCGCCGAAAACCGGTTCGGATTTAGATGTTACCAGTCTTTCGCCAACACCGAAGCTGTCAATGCAGGCACCCTGCATTATAAGGTCACGGATAAGAAATTCATCAAGAGAATTTGAAGCGACAATTTTAATGTAATCCAGACCTGCCTCGTCAAGCATTTTTCTTGATTTTTTGGAGAGATATGCTATATCTCCGCTGTCTATGCGAACTCCAACGCCTCTGTGTCCCTGTGCTTCAAGCTCTTTGAAAACGGTTATAGCGTTAGGAATTCCTGATTTCAGTACACTGTAGGTGTCAATAAGGAAAGTACAGCTATCAGGATAAACCTTTGCATAGGCACGGAAAGCTTCAAGTTCGCTGGGGAAAAGCTGAATCCAGCTATGAGCCATTGTACCGAGTGCAGAAACGCCGAAATCACGGTCGGATATAGTACAAGCAGTACCTGCACAGCCTCCGATATATGCAGCTCTTGCACCATATACAGCACCGTCATATCCCTGTGCCCTGCGTGAACCAAATTCCATAACAGGTCTGCCCTGTGCGGCTTCAACAATACGGTTTGCTTTTGTGGCAATAAGACTCTGGTGATTAACGGTCAAAAGAATCATGGTTTCTATAAACTGTGCCTGAATTGCAGGACCTTTAACAGTAATAAGCGGTTCATTAGGAAAAATAGGTGTACCTTCCGGAATTGCCCAGACATCACATTTAAATTCAAAATTTTTGAGATGTGCAAGAAAATCTTCACTGAATATTTTTTTGCTGCGGAGATACGAAATATCATCTGCTGTGAAAGTCAGGTTTTCGAGATATTCAATAACTTGCTGAACTCCTGCCATGACAGCATATCCTGCATTATCAGGAACTTTTCTGAAAAACATATCAAAATATGCAATTTCTTCACCACGTCCGTTTTCAAAAAAGCCGTTTGCCATAGTAAGCTCGTAAAAATCCACAAGCATAGTCAGGTTGCGTTCGTTCATAGTAATCCTCCTTCATCGTTACATCAATTAACTTATCAGGCTTTTTCTGTATTAATTGATATGGTAATAACAATACTGCACAAAGTCATAAGATGTTCTTTGTGCAGTATTTTTCTATTCAATTTCTTTTCGTATAACAGTACCACTTGGAAAAATGATATCTGATTTAAATGAAAAATTCATCATTGCGTGGTTAACGGTTTCAATTTGTACTCCGTTTTCGTCAAATATTTCGTTCAGAACTATTTCAACAGGTTTTTTTGAAGGTGAAAGAAATTCAACCTTATCTCCTGAGAAAAATCTGTTGCGCTGAGTACAGTAAACAGTGCCGTTTTCGCATTTTTCTACTACTGCAACAACGTCGAAATTACGGATATAACCGCTGTTTTCGTAATACTGTGATTGTTCGGGAGTACCGAAATAGAAGCCGTTTGAATATTTTCTGTGGCTGACTTTGTAAACCTCGTCACGAATCCAGTCAGGAAGAACGAAATTATCAGGATCTTTAACATATTCGTCAACAGCCATGCGGTAGGCATTAGTAACGACAGCTACATAATAAGCCGATTTTGCACGTCCCTCAATTTTCAGGCTTGTGATTCCGACCTGAGCGAGCTTGTCGATATGTTCGATCATGCACATATCCTTGGCATTCAGTATATACGTTCCTTTTTCGTCCTCAAAAATCGGGAAATACTCTCCGGGACGTTTTTCCTCCATGAGATGATATCCCCATCTGCATGGCTGGGCACATTCGCCGCGGTTAGCATCACGGTTTACCAGATACTGTGAAAGCAGACATCTTCCGGAAAACGAAACGCACATAGCACCGTGTACAAAAGCCTCGATATCAAGTTCGGGAGAAGTTTTGGCACGAATCTCCGCAATTTCGTCAAAAGAGAGTTCTCTTGCAAGAACCACTCTTTTTGCACCCATGTTATAAAGTTCACGGGCTGTAACATAATTGACTATGCCTGTTTGAGTGGAAATATGTATCTCCATATCGGGGGCATATTTTTTTATCAGCATAAGAAGTCCGATATCCGCAACTATCATAGCGTCTACCCCCGCTTCAACAGCTTCACGGACGAATTTTTCAAAGAACGGTATTTCGTTGTTTCGTGGGAGGGTGTTGCAGGTTAGATAAACCTTAACACCCTTTCCGTGAGCCGTCTTAACAGCGTTGCAAAGCTGTTCAAAGTCGAAATTAAGCGGTGAAGCACGCATACCGAACTGCTGTCTGCCGAGGTAAACTGCATCTGCACCGTAATTAACGGCGGCATTGAAGCGTTCTTCGTCACCGGCAGGAGCAAGAACTTCAAGTTTATTGTTGTTCAGCATTAGCAGCGGCCTCCTCCTCAGCGGCAGCAAGTGCAGCTTCTTCACGGGAAGCAGCTTCGGAAGAAGCTATATATTCATCAACCTCCGATTCGATTTCTGCCTGATATACCTCATGTTCCTCAAGGGTTTCAGAGAATTCGGTTCTGCCGGTAATGGTATTTGCCATGAAGTAGAAATAATTTGTTTTGATATCGGAAAGAACGGCATCAATAGCCTCAATACCCGGATTACAGATAGGTCCTGGCGGCAGTCCTGGACTTACATAGGTATCATAAGCGTCGATGATATTCTTATCATAAACTTCCATGTGAGGTCTTACAACATAGTTTGCATAGTTGGAAGTAGGATCTGACTGAAGAAGCGGGAATGTATCTGAATTTCTGAGTCTGTTCCAGAAAACTGAAGCAACGGTAGCCATAGTATCTTTTGTAGCAGCTTCCTTCTGAACAATAGATGAGAATGTAATAAGCTGGTCAAGGTTAAGACCGAGAGATTCCATTTTTTTCAGTCTTTCATCGGTCAGTTTGTTCTGGAAGTTGAGGTAGATCTTCTGACAAACCTGTTCAGGCTCCATATCGGTATAGAAGTAATAGGTATCAGGGAAAACATAGCCTTCCATACGGTTGAGTTTAAGTGTTGTATCGGAAGGAAGTTTATTTTCAAATTCAAAGCCGAAACCGCCTGAATTGAAATAGAAGATAAACTCGCTTGCAGAGCAGACACCCTCCTCCTGAAGCAGATTAGCGGCATCGTAGATAGTTTCGCCTTCAGGGAATGTAACCTTGACAGTTTCCTTTTCTTCCTCGTGAATAGTGGTAAGTTCGTCTATAATAGCCTCATAAGCCATATTCGGGCTTACGAAATGTTCACCTGCGATGTAGATATCGTCAGTTTTTCTAAGGCGTGAGAAAAGCTTAAAGCATTCAGGAGACCGAATAATTCCTTCTTCTTCAAGTAAACCGGCGATCTCGTCGGTGGAAGTACCTTCCTGAATAACGAGAAGTTTTGTGACATCACTTTTACCGATACCGAGAATGTCCTTGCCGAAAGCGATAATTACAAGTGAAAGGCTTACGGAAGCAGCGATTATAAAGGTAGTCAGAATAAGAATACCCGGCAGACGGCTTCTTTTTCTCTTTTTCTTTTTGTGTTTCTTTTTCTTTGAAGAAGAATTTCTCCTCTGAGGCTGTCGTCTGACGGCAGGTTCAGCGGGGATTTCGGGTTCTTCATTTTCGTCGGCGTAGATATCAAATTCTTCAGGAGTTTCGGTATCATTGTCTTCGTCACTGTCGGCGTTATCGTTCTCCTCAGCAGCTTTCTTCAGGAGTTCAGCGGCTTCTGAGATACTGCTGTCATCAGTATCACCGATCTCGTCAAGCAGTTCATCAAGAACCTCGTCTTTATTGTTTTCGCTCATTACAGAGCACCGTCCTTTCTTCGGTTACGATTGAATTGACCATAAGGTCGTGCTGCATGAGTGGAAGTTCATCAGCGATAAGAGCCTCATAGGAGAGGGCAATGGTGTAAATATCGGGATTTTCCATAAGGAACCTGTCATAGTAGCCGCCGCCGTAGCCGAGCCGTCCGCCTTTTTCCGTGAATGCAAGTCCGGGGATAAGGCATACGGTTTTATTTGTTATGACAGCAAGCGGCAGTGAACTATCGGGTTCACGGATACGATACATACCCTCATGCAGGTCTGCATAGGATTCGATAATATGGAAAGACATAGTACCGTCATCATTGCAGCGTGGAAAGGCGACTTTGGTTTTGGAGCCGAAAAGACGGTCAATGATACCATAGGTTTCGATTTCCGAACCGAAAGATGAATAAACCATAAGACAGTCCGCCTCACGAATTTCATCGAGATTCAGCAGACGTTCGGTAATTTCGGCATCTTTGGCAGATTTGTCAGAGATATTTGCACGGATTTCCGTAAATTTTTTTCGTAATAATTTTTTACTGTCCATATCAGTCACAAAGAATAGCCTTTCTCAGACGTTCACTTTCAGCTTTGGAAACGAGGACTTCAACGAGCTTGAGGGCAAAATCAACAGCAACTCCTGCACCTCTTGCGGTGATGAATATATCATCGGCAGCCACTGAGCCTGAGCCTATTTCAGCACCTTCAAGCTGGGTTTCAAAACCTTCATAGCAAACAGCGGTTTTGCCCTTGAGCAGACCTTTATGACCAAGAATTGAAGGAGCAGCACAGATAGCAGCTATGTATTTTTTGTTTTCAACGCAGAAATCGATAGCATTCTGAACATATCTTGATTGTTCAAGATTAAGAGTACCGGGCATACCTCCGGGAAGAATAATCATTTCAAGTTCGTCGGAAAGAGGGGCTTCCTGAGCGATGGTATCGGTAGCAACAGGAATACCGTGCGAACCGACTATAATGCTGTCGCCTACACCGACAGTAATGACTTCTTTGCCGCTTCTTCTGAGAATGTCAATAGGAGCGACAGCTTCAATTTCTTCAAAACCGTTTGCAATAAAAGCGTATATCATAGAAAAGATCCTTTCATTTTGAGGCAACACCGCACAAAGCACGTCTGACGACTTTGTACGTCATAAACTTGCATATTTCCCGTCATATTACACAGAAATTCCTTGCCATACAACAGTATGCCTGCGAAATTTCTATGCAATCTGACGA
>JAZQND010000118.1:0-4087 GCA_045627145.1 Ruminococcus sp.
CCCGTTTTGAGTAAGAAAAAGCAGATAGGTACAGTAGATGCAAGAAAAGCCATCGAAGGCGTGCTTTCGCACTACGAGAGGGCTTGACGCAGCAGATGTTGTGCATAGCCGTGTTTTCTCAGAAGGGGTTTATAGGGGTGCCCAGATAGGAACAGTAGGTGCAAGGAAAGCCCTCGAAGGCGTGCTTTCGCACTACGAGAGGGATTGGCGAAGCAGATGTTGTGCATAGCCGTTTTTTCTCAGAAGGGTTTTTTAGAGATGCCCTTTAATGCAACACTGCACAAAAATAGTACAACGAAAAGATACAAGTTTATGGCGTGCAAAGTCATCAGATGTGCTTTGGGCGGTGTCGCCTTAAATTAAGAAGTAAAATTGCAGCAAATAATACTGCCGCCCATACCCAGCATAGTTTGACTTTGCTTATAATAATAACACACATTGCTGAAAGCAGAATAGAATTTTCTGTTGTCCGCCTGAAATCCACCTTAAACGGCACATAATACCTTGCATCAATCATTCTTATACAGTAACAAAGCAGATAGCTGAGAAACGTTGCAAGAGCCGCCCCTTGTATTCCAATTACAGGAATAAGAAAAGTATTCATTATAAGGTTAACAACGCACGTTACAGTTGTGGAATAAAAAGCATTTTTAGTATGATTGGTTGCTGTATAGATACCAAAAAGGAAATCATTCATACAATTAAAAACTGCTGCAATTATCAGCAGGGGAGTATAAATATAAACTGAACCATATTCCTTATACGACGAATCATTTATCAGTATTGAAGAAACGGGCTTAATAAGAAGCAGCAGTCCGGCTGCACCAACAAACAAAGCGGATTCATATAATTTATAAATATTTTTATAGAATGAATTGCGTTCAGGAGAATCATTTTCTGTAATAGCCGACATATTCCAAGCCTGAAAGAAAATAGTTGAAAGAATAGATATAAGATTTGGAATTTTGGTAGCGGCAGCATAAAGTCCTGCTGCGGACTTGCCAAGAAACACTTTATCACTTTCCATATTTCCGATAAATAACTGGTCGGAAAAGGTAACTATCGTCCACATTACCACTGTTGGAATAATCGGAAGTGTAAATCTCAGCATTTTTTTTCCAAGTTTAATATCTATCTTGCTAAAAGAAAGAAATGATTTAAGATCTGCCACGATAAACAGGAATGCGGCGGAACAAAAATCAGAAAGAATAACCGAAAGCAATACACCTTTTATACCCATCTCAAATATTGAAACGAACAGAACGCTGAAAATGAAAAGCAGAAAAGTTGTAAGAATGCCGTCAAACGAGAAAAGCTTGACCAGTTCTCTTGCCCGCACAAATTGTGAGCAAAGAGAACGCAAAGCAGAAGTTGTCACATAGACAGCCATAAGAAAAATATAATTGCTGACAGGAGATAAAAAGGGTATCTGTTTCAGAAGCGGAGTCAGAAATGCCATCAAAAGCAGACCTGTAACGGTAATAAGAGTACAGGTTGAAAAAATACTTTTTTTATCATATTTCTTATCAAGTCCAAATCGTATGATCGCCTCTGTAATAGAAAATGTAAAAACAGGCAGAAGAAAAAGTGCTGTCATTTCAATGATGTTTTTCCTGTAAAAATCAGACGGAGTAATATGATTTGTATAGACGTTGTTAAGAAAAAGCGATAAAAACTTTGAGCCAAATGTTCCAACTGCAAAAACAGCGGTGTTCCATGCAAGAGTTTTATACTTTCCTTCAGGTTTCTTACTCATTTCGGATTTTCTCCTGTGGAATCAAAGAATAATCAAACATGACCTCAGAATGATTATCTCTTATAAGGTCATGACGAATAATTTTTTTGGTTGACTTATCAATAGTATCTCTGAAAATCTTTGAAACACGGTAATACTTATCATTTTCTTTTCTGAAATGGTGATCTTCTTCTGATATTGCATAGTCAAATGGTACATCACGGTTGCTTCTCAATTCAGCAAAAAGCTTTTCATCTTTAACTTTGACCAGAAACTGAAATGTCTGGTCTGTATTATTTTTAAATCTGAGGTCAATACTGTTATAGTTCACAGACGTACCCGAACTCATTGGAACTCTTTCGCCGTGGTCTGCCGCAAGAGCATCGGAATGATAATGAACCTCCGTTACATCAAGCGGACTATGCAGTGCAAGGATATGCAGTACATTTCCAAGGTTGCAAAGTCCGCCGCCAACGCCCGTTATAAGGCTGCCACGTTCAATAACCCTGCCTTTTTTATAACCTCTTTTTTCGGTTGTCGGTCCTACTATTTTCCAGAAAGAAAAAACTTCTCCGGGACGAATCAGTACGCCGTTTATACTTTTGCCGGCTATTGAGATATTCTCGGCTTTATTATATTGTGTTTCAGGATCAATTCCTTTGCCACGCTTTATAAGTTCCGAATGATAGCCGAACACCTTTTTTGCAAGAGGTTTCCGACATTTTTTTCTTAAATAGTTTTCAGGATGGGTAAGATTATAAATATGCCGTTTAAAGGTTTCCTTATTTTCTGATATTCTGTAACAGGCAGGACTTATATCACAAAACAGAAGTTCATGTCTAAAAAAAAGCTTCAAATTGTCAAAAAGCGTATTTTTTTCAGATTTGCTTATTCCGCTGAGTCTTTTGTAATATTTGCTGTGTTTCCAGAAAAAAAGCATAAAATACTCAAGATATCTGTGCCAGCCAAGCCATTTTTCATTGCCTGTTGTAATATATCTGACCATAATTGAGGCAAGTGATGCATTATTTGCACCAAGAATATCCTTGAACATCTGGTCACCTATCACCACAGCCTCACTTTTTCTTACATTCAGCATCTTTAAAGCTTTCAGATACTGTTTTGGCTCAGGCTTATCCGCATCACATATATATGCGGTATTAATATTTTTATTGAATCTCAAAGTACGTTCTTCATCATTATCTGTAAGAAGAAGTGTTTTGAAGCCCATTCCGTGCAGTTTTTCAAAAAGCCTTTCAATACGTTTATCCGCATCTTCGCCATGATGAACAAGTGTATTGTCAACATCAAAAATAAGAGCCTTGTATCCTTTTCCGAACAATTTCTCATAATCTATATCAAAGACACTTCGGCAATATTCATAAGGGAAATATTTTTTAAGCATTCAATTCACCTATTTCAAAAAAATCAGTGTTATTCATGTAATTGCACACCATGTTTATCTGTTCAGTGATATCTTCACCGAACTTTTTGTCAAAGAAAGCACTTCCTATAGTAAAAGACCACGGGGAAATACGTTTTATCTTGTCAAGCTTATCAAATGTGTCAACTCCGCCTGCCACGCAAACAGGTGCATCAAGCTCATTGACAAAACGCTCAATCAACTCAACAGCATTTCCTGTATAACGATAACCAAGAAGGTCTATTCCGTAAGCACCTTTTTTTATATACTCTTTCGCCTCGGCGATCATCTCGTCAATATTGCCGTTAAGAACGGACGGACGTTCTGAAACCTTTCCCACAAAAGGGAGATACTTCAGATTACGTTCTTTGCAGAAATCATTTACAGAATCAAAAAAAACAGTTCCCATTAAGTAGTCACATTTACATTCAGCTGCAAGTTTTGCACCGGCAAGTGAGTTTTCTTCATCATAGCAAACGACCTCAAGAATGGTCTTTTTTCCGCACGATTTCATAATGCCGAATAATTTCTTCATTTCAGCCTTAGCAAGTGGTATTTCTTTAAATCCCCAAAATTCAGCGGAGGAATTTTTACATTTTTCAAATATGTCACACGCATTTTTGACTGTAAGGTCATTATATGTAAGCATTACGGTCAGTATCGGTCTGGATTTCATTCATCAGCCTTCTTTCAAAATAATATCGCAGCAATATACATTAATCTGTATTATAACATAATTTTTAAAAAAAGTAAATACACCTTCTTAAGGGTAATGTCATTAAGCTAAGGAAACGGAAAATAGTTACAGGAATCAGAAAAGAACCTGTAACTATTTTTATGAATATAATGTAAATTTTTGCAAAAAGGTATTGACAAAAAGCCGAAAATGTGCGGCGAAGCCAATCAGATATACACATCTGATTGGAGGT
>JAZQND010000119.1:0-11776 GCA_045627145.1 Ruminococcus sp.
TGAGAAAAAGCATCTATGCACAGCATCTGCTGCGTCAAGCCCTCTCGTAGTGCGAAAGCACGCCTTCGATGGCTTTTCTTGCATCTACTGTACCTATCTGCTTTTTCTTACTCAAAACGGGTTTTTAGAGGTGCCCTAAAATATAAATCCGATACTGTCTGATTATATGTCAGGCGGTATCGGATTTTTTGATTTGTTGATAATTTTTCATCGTCTTCTGCCGAGTTCCCAGAACGCTATCGCACTTGCGGCGGCAACATTCAGCGAATCAACGTCGTTTGACATTGGTATCTTAACTGTGTAATCACACTTTTCTATGGTCGTTTTCGGCAGACCGTCACCCTCGTTTCCAAGAACTACTGCAAGCTTTTCTTCGGCTGCAAGCAGCGGTGAATCAATACTTACAGAATCGTCCCTTAGTGCCATTGCTACTGTCTTGAATCCTATAGCCTGTATCTCGTCAAGTTCTTCGGTTTTAAGGAAAGTCCACGGAACATTGAATACATTTCCCATGCTTACCCTTACTGCTCGTCGATAAAGCGGATCTGCACACATCGGCGTTAAAATTACTGCGTCCATAAAAAGTGCAGACGCAGAACGAAAAATCGCTCCGACATTCGTCGGGTTCTCAACATTCGCAAGAACCGCTATTCTTCGTGCTTTTGAACACACCTCTGCGGCACTCGGAAGGTTTCTCCTTCGCATTGCACATAATGCACCCACTGTCAGCTTAAATCCGAGCAGTTCGGACAAAACATTTATTTCTGCTGTATATATCGGGATATCCCCAAGCTTTTCCGCAATATCGGCAAGTTCTGTTTCTATCCGCCTCGTTTCAATTACCATTGAAAGCGGCTCATATCCCGAATCCAAAGCCCTTTTTATGACCTTCGGACTTTCAGCTATAAATATTCCCAAATCAGGCTCATAATAATGAAGCAGCTGTGGTTCACTTGTTATTGAGTAAAGAGAAATACAATCAGGACTAAAATTTTTAACAATATTCATGGCTCACCCTTCATTTTCGACAGCTCCACTGTCAGTTTTTTCCTTACAGGACATCTCTGAAATTATTGTACCATAAATCGCTCCACTAATCAAGACAATTTTTTTCAGGGCACCTCTAAAAACCCGTTTTGAATAAGAAAAAGCAGATAGGTGCAGCAGATGCAAGGAAAGCCATCGAAGGCGTGCTGTCGCACTACAAGATGGCTTGACACAGCAGATGCTGTTCATAGCTGCTTTTTCTCAGAAGGGGTTTTTAGAGGTGCCCTTCACTTAATGGCATCTCTAAAAAACTGTTTTGAGTAAGGAAGAAACAGTTTAGAGGTGCCCTAAAATTAATCCCTGTTCAACCTGAATTTAGATTGAACGCAACAATTGTAACATATTTTTCTAAAAAAGTCAGTGAATATTTTGTTAATATATTATGAATGAAGGAAGGTGACAAGCCGGCGAAAAGTGTGTGAAACTTATTGCAAAGAAACGGATATTGTGCTATAATAGGAATAATTATGGGCAAGGTCTGCCCCTGAACTGAATGAGAGGGAAAAATATGTTTAAATTTAAAAAAACAGCCGCATTTCTTATGTGTCTGCTTATGTGCGGTTCAATGACAGCTTTTCAGAGAGTTTCCGCAGAGGTAACCGACGACAGCGAAAACGGTGATATTTTCGTTGATGAAAACGGAAATCAGATAGTAACCGAAAGCGAAGAAAGCGAAATAAAGCAATCGGGTGATTTCCTGTATTCAACCGACGGAGAAACTGTTAAAATCGAAGACTGTACGTCCAAAGAAACCGAAATAGTTGTTCCTGAAGAAATAGAAGGTCTTCCTGTTACTGAACTCGGCGAAACGGCTTTTGGAAAAGTTCCCGAAGATTCCGTGGCTGAAAAAATTGTTCTTCCGTCATCTATAAACTACATTTCGGCTGATAATCCGTTTATCTACTGTATTAAATTAAAAGAGATAGCAGTAGACGAAAAAAATGAAAATTATGTTTCTGTAGACGGCGTTCTCTATTCAAAGGATATGACAACACTTGTCTGCTATCCGGACTCAAAAAGCGGAAAAAGCTATACTGTTGACAGCAAGACCACAACTCTCGGCGTAGCTTCAATTTACTACACCGAGCTGGAATCCGTTATTCTGCCGTCAGGACTTGAAAATATATCAAGATATGCACTCAGCTGTAATGAGCGTATAAAGTCGATAGATATGAGCAGTACAAAAGTAACGGAAATCGGAGATTTTGCCTTCACGGGCTGTACTTTACTGACAGACTGCAAGCTTTCCTCCACGCTGCAAAAGATAGGCGGCGGTGCATTTTCAAACTGCTCGAACCTCGAAGATATAGAGCTTCCGCTTGGTCTGCTGAGTATAGGACAGTCTGCCTTTGCAAATACGGAGCTTCCCCATGTTATTATTCCTGAATCCGTACAGGATATCGGCTATTCAGCTTTCGGCTACAGCATTACACCGGGCGGCATGGAAAATCCTGATGCAAACTTTTTCATTGTCGGCAAACAGGGTTCGGCAGCACAGAGATACTGTACTGATTCAGACAACGAATACGGTTACCGCAATGAATTTACCTTCATGACCTATGATGAATATGAAAAGCGTGAAGAACTCTTTGAACTTGAAATACTTGAAGATGGCATATTCAAATATGCTGTAATAGACGGCGGTGCGGCAATTGCAGGCTGTTCTTCACAGGAAACATCTATCGTGATACCTGATAAGATAGGCGGATATCCTGTAACGGAGCTTCTTTTTGGTTCGTTTACAGACTGCTTTGCCTCGGAGATAACGTTCCCTGATACCCTTAAAACGGTAAAGGAGGGAGCATTCTACGGCTGTCAGTATATCCATGATATCGTGCTTCCGCAGAGCGTAACGGAGGTTGAAGGCTATGTATTCGGAAATTGCCCTTCACTCGTTTCTGTAGACCTCGGCGGAGCTGAACATATAGGCGAAAAGGTGTTTGAGGAATGTCCGAAGCTTGAAAAGATAGTCATTCCCGGAAACTGCAAGACCATTGACGGCGATGAGCCTTTCATAACCTATAACACCCTGAAAGAAATATCCGTAAGCGATGGTGACGGCAATTATTCATCACAGGACGGCGTTCTTTACAATAAAGAAAAAACCGTTCTCATAGCATATCCTGCCTCAAAGGAGGGAACTTCCTTCACTGTTCCTGCAAGCGTGAAAACAATTGAACAGTCTGCCTTTGCCTATGCAAACTTCCTCGAAACGGTAGACCTTTCTTCTGTTGAGGAGATAAAGGACTGTGCATTTGAAAAGTGCAGTATGCTGAAAAAAGTTAAGATGTCAAAGGAACTTGTTTCTATAGGTGTCGATGCCTTCTTCAACTGTAAGGAACTCAAATCAATGCGTTTCTATGATAAGGTAGAGAATTTCGGAGAATACGCCGTCGGCTACTGCTACAACGAGACTGCTGATGCTGAAAACGGCGAGACTACAGATGCACTGGTTCTCGGATTCAAGATATATGCCGATAAAAATTCGGTTGCCTATGACTATGCAAAAGCCAACAAGATCATAACTGTCACGGATACCGTTGAGATAAAAGGTCACAATGTATCAAAGCCGTTTCTCATAGTCTGCGGAGCATTGTTTGCCGCACTGATAATTGCTGTTATTATCGTAATTTCGGTAAAGAATCGCAAGAAAAAGGCAGCAGACGGCAAGATAAAGCCAAAGAAAAAGCCTTCTGAAAAAGAAGAAAAAGGAGAAAAAACAGAATGAATTTCTCAATAAAAAAACTTGTTTCCATAGTTTCCGCCGTACTTGCGGCAGGTTCTGTATCAGCAGTTCTGCCTGTTTCAGCAATGGACGAAAGCATGATGAAAGCCGATAATGAACTTTATGACGGTGCTTTTACCTATGAAAATATTGACGGTTCTTATAAAATAGTGCATTGCGATGCCATAATCGTGACCGAGATACCTGCCTCAAGAAACGGAGTTGCCATAACTGCGATAGGTGACAACGCATTTGCCAACAAAACCGCTATCTCTACGCTTGAAATACCTGATTCGGTAAAGTCGATAGGTGAAAACGCATTCTACGGCTGTACAGGTCTTACGGAGGTGAAGCTCCCGAAAAGACTTGAATATCTTGGAAAGAATGCATTTATGTGCTGTAATTCACTGGAGAGCATAGAAATTCCCGATACATTAACGACAGTTCCGGCTTATTCATTCAGTATGTGTGACCACCTTAAAAGCGTTACGCTTCCTGATACCATAACCGAGATAGGCGACTGTGCATTTTATGAATGTTCAAGCCTTGAAAAGTTCAGACTGCCGAAAGACCTGAAAAGCATAGGCAGTATGGCAATGCAGGAATGGTATTCGATTCAGGATATCGACGCTTCTGCAAATACGGAATTTGTAGTTGAGGACGGAATGCTGATGAACAGTAAAAAGTCCATGATTTACCGTGGACTTGCAAGCCTGGAGGGTGACCTCTATATTCCAAGCGGTGTATCGACCATAAAGTCTGCGGCATTTTCAGGCTGCGGAAGGATAAAGAATCTTTTCCTGCCTGATTCGCTGACAACGATAGAGGATAATGCATTCGGACTTTGTGCAAATATTAAAAACATTGATTTTTCAGAGGGACTTGCTTCGATAGGTGATGCTGCATTCCTTAGCTGTATGGGACTCACTTCCATTTCCATTCCGACAACGGTCACAAGCATAGGTAAGCTTGCATTCGGCTATTGTTCGGGACTTGAAAAGGTAATATTATCCGAAGGAGTCAAGTCGATAGGAATAGATGCATTCATTTCCTGTGATAAGCTTCTGAACGTAAGTGTACCGAAAACCGTAGAAAATATAGGTGACGGTGCATTCGGAATCATGGCAAAAGACGACAGCAGAAATGTGCTTGAAGGCTTTGAGATGAGCGTATTTTCGGGTTCTGCCGCACAGAAATATGCAAAGAAGAATAAAGTCGGCTATGTTGTTATCGGCAGAAGCGGAGCAAAGGTCGTATTCATAGCAGTCGGCATATTGCTTGCAGTCGGAGCGATAGTACTTGCCGCAGTACTGATGTTGAAGGGCAGAAAAACGCCTGACCGCAGTGCGAAAAAGGCTAAGAAAAAAGCAGAACAGCAAGCGGTTGAGGAAAGCTACGAAAAGATACTGGACGATAAGAAAAAATAAGGGTATCTCTAAAAGCCCCTTATAGGAAAAGCTTAAGGCAACACCGCACAAAGATTGTGCGGTGTTGCCTTAAATCAGAGATACCCATAAACCATACTCTTTAGAGGTGCCCTAAAGAATGATTCTGCAAAGAGTATGGTTTTATTTTTTGTTTTATTTATTTTCGTTCATAAATTCATCAAATGAACTTTTGCCGTTTGCGGAGGAGTAAGCGTAATAAGTGAGGATTGCGGAAGCGTCAACAGCGTCAACTTTTCCGTCATTGTTTGCGTCTGCGGCAGTAAGCTGTTCGGAATTTAACTCATAATCATGACCTGTTGAAGCAAGAGCGTAGTTATAGAGAGTAATGGAAGCATCCATTGCGTCGATTTTTCCGTCGCCGTTGACATCACCATGCACATAATCGGGAGTTACATTATGAGGTGTAGCCATATCGGAGGTTTTAATGCCGTGTTCTTTGGCAAATCCTTCAGCGGGACTGCCTTCCTTGCAGATAAGCACAGCTCCCTTGCATTCGTTAAAAGCGTCGTCATAAAAAGCGATAAGGCTGTCGGGAACAACAATATTAACAGGTGCATCAAACTTTTTGAAAAGATTGCTTCCTAAGGTATCTCCGTCTGAAATTACGGCTGTCTGAAATGCTTTCGGAATATTGACAGTTTCGCTGATAAGCTGTTTTTTACCGTCTGCTTCGTCAAATACAGGAGATGAGAAAAGCACCTCTGAAAGAGAAAGAGGTAAATGGTCGTTACAATTTTCAATGGAAAATTCAACTTCACTAAGGTTATTGCAGTTAAGGAAAATGCCGTAATTCTGATATTCCACAAGCTTCGGAGCTTTTACGCTGTAAAGCATATCGCAGTCTGCAAAAGCTTGTGAACCTATGCTTTTAACGCTTTCAGGAATGGTAAGCTGATTGAAATTAATTGATTTACAGCCCTTATATGCACATTCACCGATAGTTTCAACGCTTTCAGGAATGCGGAAAGACGGATATTCAAGAGAAGAACAGCCTTCAAAAGCGGAGTTTCCGATTTGTGTTACAGTGCCTGAAACGTTTATGGTTTTAATATTTGAAAGTCCCTTGAACATATTGTCGGGGATACAGTCTGTATCATAAATATTGATGGTATTCAGTGATTCCGGAACGCATTCATCGGCATTGAATGATTCAAAGTTATCGTCATGGGCAAAGAGAATCGTTTTCCAGTCAGAGTGGAGGTCTGTTTGGGAGTTATGGACGGAAAATTCGATGGTTTCGATATTATGGCAGTCTGAAATTATGCCGTAAACCTCATACTGTGAAAGGCGTGGTATCGAAAGGCTTGTTATTTTATCGCAGTCTGCAAAGGCAAGTGAACCGATATACGAAACAGAGAAAGGAATATCAAGTTCGCCGAAATTGATTGATTTACAGCCTCTGTATGCACATTCTCCGATAGCTTTTACGCTTTCGGGAATGAGGAATGAAGGATATTCAAGAGAAGAACAGCCGTCGAATGCATAGCTTCCGATAGACGAGATGACACCGCTAAGATTGATGGTTTTGACTTTTGTCATGCCTGCGAACATACCGGCAGGAATATCAGCAACATCATGAACGTTTATGGTTGTGAGTGCTGTCGGGACGAAAATATTTTCTCCGCATTGGGTATATTTATTGTTTTTCGGCATTACTGTACCGAAAAGAACGTTTCTCCAGTCATGCATGAAGCCTGTGCAGTTATCAATTGAAAAATCAACGCTTTCAATGTTCGGGCAGTTTGAGAAGATACCGTTTATATCGTAGTTTATGAGATTGGGTATCTTGACACCTGTTATAGTTTCACAGCTATCAAAAGCCCTTGTACCGATATAAGATACAGATGAAGGAATATGGATAATACCGAAATTGATGGAATTACAGCTTCTGAATGCATAAGAACCTATTGACTTTACGGATTCGTTAATGGGAGAATTTTCAAATTCAAGGGAAGAACAGCCGTCAAAAGCAGATTCGCCGATGGAAGTCATGCCGCCTTCGATATTTACAGTTTTAAGGTTAGTCATTCCTGCGAACATATAATCAGGAATGGTTGTGACATCATATACATCAACATTTTTGAGGACGGCAGGGACAAAGGTTTTTTCGCTGCACTTTGTATACTTATTGTTCTGCGGCATTACTGTACCGAAAAGAACGTTTCTCCAGTCATGCATGAAGCTTGTGCAGTTATCAATTGAAAATGAAACGCTTTCGATATTCGGGCAGTTTGAGAAGATACCGTTTATATCGTAGTTTATGAGATTCGGAATATCAACGGCGGATATGGTATTGCAGCTGTCAAATGCACCAATGCCTATATATATGACTGATGCAGGAATGCGAAGCTGACCGAAATTTATCGAATTACAGCCTCTGAAAGCATAAGAACCTATTGTCTCGATATTTTCGGAAATAGGTGATACAGCAAATTCAAGGGAAGAACAGCCGTCAAAAGCGGATTCTCCGATAGATTTGGGTTTACCGTCAATATTAATGGTCTTGAGTTCAGCCATGCCTGCGAACATAAAGTCGGGTATAACAGCTGCATCATGAATGGAAACTGTTTTAAGTGCTGACGGAACAAAAATATTTTCGCTGCACTGTGTATATTTATCGTCTGACGGCATTTCCGAATCAAAAAGTATAGTTCTCCAGTCGTGCATGAAGCTTGTGCAGTTATCAAGAGAAAATTCAACACTTTCGATATTCGGACAGTTTGTAAAGACACCGTTTATATCATAGTTTATGAGATTCGGAATATCAACGGCGGTTATAGTATTACAGCTGTCAAATGCACCGTTTCCTAAATACTTTATAGTATTGGGAATACGAAGCTGACCGAAATTTATCGAATTACAGCCTCTGAAAGCATAAGAACCTATAGAGGTAACGGTTTCAAAAACAGGAGCAGCAGCAAATTCAAGAGAAGAACAGCCGTCAAAAGCGTAGTTTCCGATAGTTGAAGGGTTACCGTTTATGTTGACACGTTTGAGTGATTTCATGCCTGCGAACATACCGTCAGGAATCAGAGCAACATCGTAAAGTGTAACAGATGTAAGTGAAGCGGGAACGAAGGCTGTATCGCTGCATTGATAATAGTTGCTGTTTACAGGTGTTCCTGAACCGAAAAGAATGTTTCTCCAGTCATGCATGAAACCTTCTGCGTTATCAAGAGAAAATACAACGTTTTCGATATTCGGGCATTCAGCAAAGATACCGTGTATATCATAGTTTATCAGGTTCATGATAGATACGCTGCTGATACCGCTGCATCCTTTAAATGCGTTTTTTCCGATTGCTTTTACAGATGCCGGAATTGATACTGCTGTAATTTTTGAATTTCCTGACAATGCATTTTCAGCGATTTCGGTAACAGGCAGACCGTTGAAGGTATCAGGAATAATAAGGTCGCCTTCAAAATCTTCGGAAACGCCATTGAATACAGCACCTCCGTCAGCTTCGTCAAGGAGCATTTCGCCCTTTGACGCAGTATCGGCATCAGCACCTACGCTTTCGCCTTCAGCAAAAGCATTGTTATAATTAAAATTTCCAAGAGAAAATGCTGTTCCAACAACAGCAAGAGCCATAACGGCAATAATGTTTTTTTTAAATTCCATATTTGTCACATCCCTATAATTAGATAGCAAAAGCTATATTCATATTTTATCATTTTAAGTATAAATTGTCAATATTATTGTATCAAATAACGCAAGAAATGGTTTGTATTAAGGCAACACCGCACAAAGTCGTCAGACGTGCTTTGTGCGGTGTTGCCTTAAACAAGAAAAAACAGGAGATACTTTCGTCGGCATCCCCTGCAAAGCTGTTTACCTCAATTATTCTTCGGGCATTTTGATTTCGCCGATTATCGGAAGCGGATCAATACCCTGACGCGTATAGTAATCGGAGAGGGCTGAACGAACAGCCTGTTCTGCGAGTACGGAGCAGTGTATCTTTACGGCAGGAAGACCGTCAAGAGCTTCAACAACAGCGTCATTTGTGAGTTTGAGGGCATCATCTATAGATTTTCCCTTGATAAGTTCAGTAGCCATTGAAGATGTAGCAACAGCCGCACCGCAGCCGAAGGTTTTGAATTTAGCATCTGTAATAATGCCGTTATCTATTTTCAGATACATCTTCATAATATCGCCGCACTTAGCGTTGCCTATCTCGCCGACACCGTCTGCGTTTTCTATTTCACCCACATTTCTTGGGTTTGAGAAATGGTCAAGAACCTTTTCACTGTACATCATAATTAATAATTCTCCTTTAGATTTTTTTGATAAGGTCATTTTCCTTTATTCGTTTGCTGTCCTGTTTGCTTATGCCTTTAAGGCGAAAAGCACCTTTTGCACCTTCTGAAATTCTAATGATACCGTTTTGCTTGAACTGTTCGATATCCTGTATTTCTGTGGTAAAAATCGGTTCGCCGCCGTGATACAGTCTTACCTTATCGCCGCAGTTGAAAACGCCGCTTGTGACAGTACCCGTAACGACGGTATCAATAAGGAAAAAGACATCACTTATAACAAATTCTGCGGAAGTATTGTCATCAACGCCTGATTCCGCCATGTAAACATTAGCTTCATAGTCACGGAGTTCTTTTTCATCGTCCGTCATAAATTCGTCGGTTTTTTTATCATCACCGAAAAGCTTATCAATTATTCCCATTATTCGTACTTCTCACCTTTCATCATTTTTTCCCATACAGGTGACATGGAGCGAAGTCTTTCAACGACCTGCGGAACAACTTCGAGGATATAGTCGATATCCTCGTCGGTTACATCTTCCTCGATAGAAAGGCGGAGTGAACCGTGAGCAATTTCGTGCTTCAGACCGATAGAGAGAAGAACGTGTGAAGGATCAAGCGAACCCGAAGTACAGGCAGAACCTGATGAAGCACAGATACCGTTGAGGTCAAGCATGAGGAGGAGAGATTCGCCCTCGATACCTTCAAATGAGATATTGAGGTTTCCGGGCAGACGCTTGTCCCTGTCGCCGTTAAGACGGGTATACGGAAGTTTGAGCAGACCGTCGATAAGGCGGTTTCTTCTTGGAGTGATAACAGCGGCTTTTTCAGCAATATTGCGTGAAGCGGCTTCAATTGCAACACCGAGTCCGACTATTGCGGGAACATTTTCAGTACCTGCACGCTTGGTTCTTTCCTGACCGCCGCCGTGGATGAGATTCGGAAGGGTAATGCCCTTTCTGATGTATAATGCACCGATACCCTTCTGTGCGTGTATCTTGTGACCTGAAAGAGAGAGCATATCAATGCCCTGTTTGTGAACGTCTATTTCAACGTGACCGACAGCCTGAACAGCATCAGTATGGAAAAGAACCTTCTTCTCATTACAGATCGCAGCAATTTCACTGATAGGCTGAATAGTGCCTATTTCGTTGTTTGCATACATGATGGTAACGAGAGCTGTATCTTCACGAATTGCCTTTCTTACGTTTTCAGGATCAATAAGACCTTTATCGTCAACGGGGATATAGGTTATCTCAAAGCCCTGTTTTTCGAGGTATTCGCAGGTATGAAGCACAGCATGATGTTCAAAAACGGAAGTGATGATATGTTTTTTGCCACGTTTAGCCTGTGCTTCAGCCGCACCCTTTATAGCCCAGTTATCAGATTCAGAACCACAGCTTGTGAAGAAAATTTCTCTTGGTTCAGCACCGAGAGCCTTTGCGACCTTTTCTCTTGCCTCCTCAACATCCTTTTGTGCATCACGACCAAGCTTGTAAATACTTGATGCATTGCCGTAAGCTTTGGTGAAATGCGGGAGCATTGCGTTGAGAACTTCTTCTGAAACCGCAGTAGTAGCGGCATTATCTGCATAAATAAATCTTTTTTCCATATCAAAAGACCTCCACTATTTTAAAGAATATATATCACGCTGTTCAACAGCAAGTCTGTCACAGCGTTCGTTTTCGGGATGACCGGCATGACCTTTTACCCAGTTGAAGGTAACATCGTGTTTTTCAAGGAGAGGAAGGAGCTTTTCCCAGAGGTCAACGTTGAGGGCAGGCTTTTTATCGGATTTTATCCAGCCTTTTTTCTTCCAGCCGTAAACCCAGCCTTTGGTTATGCTGTCAACGACGTATTTGCTGTCTGTAGTAAGAATAACTTTGCAAGGCTCTTTGAGTGCGGAAAGACCTGTGATAACGCCCATAAGTTCCATACGGTTGTTGGTGGTATCAGCTTCACCGCCCGAAAGTTCCTTTTCCTTGCTTCCGTAGCGTAAGACCACGCCGTATCCGCCTGCACCCGGATTGCCGCTGCAAGCACCGTCAGTAAATATCTCAACTGTTTTTATCTTTCTCACTCCCATTTCATTAAAATATCATACTGCAAAATAAAGCAATATGAATGCCTATTCTATTTTACCGCAAAATCTTCCACAATACACCGTTTGTTACCCATAGTAAACGAGATTTTTTGTTTTACCGAACTAACTGAAATTACTTTGGGGAATGCCGAGGACGCCGTCTCCTGCAAAGAGTCAACTACAGGGGCAGCGTCCTTTAGGGCACCTCTAAAAATCCCTT
>JAZQND010000120.1:0-18919 GCA_045627145.1 Ruminococcus sp.
GATACCCCCCCCCTGCGGAGCAGAGGGGTCACTTAAAGTGGTATCGGGAGTATCAGGCTCTTTGGGTTCAGAAAGCTTCAAGGCTGCGAATCCTCCGCCGAGTATGGCAAGAGTCACACTCAGACCGATTATGCCTTTAACTTGTTTTTTCATTTATTTCGTCTCCTTAACAATACAATTATACCTGCCGCAGCAACAACGCATGGGATAACCCAGATAACAACAACCTTGATTGCATTTGTCTGAGGCTGAGAAGGTGCGATATATGACTGCTGGAGAGTTTTTTCAGGAATAACAGTTCCGCTTTCCTTGCCTGTCATGTTGTTGAAGATTCCGAGGAGAACGTTTGCATTATTATATGTGCTTGTCTGAGTAAGGAGTTCGCCGCTTGTCATGAACGGACTTCCGATAACAAGAACACTGCTCTTGAATGTGTTGAACTGTTCTGCGT
Organism: Ruminococcus sp.; assembly: GCA_045627145.1. GTDB lineage: Bacteria > Bacillota > Clostridia > Oscillospirales > Ruminococcaceae > Ruminococcus. The sequence continues at coordinate 452 of JAZQND010000120.1, forward strand.
GTTCTCTGCTTGAAAGAACTGCAACGCTGTGTGCTTCACGGTTATCGGTATCAGCCTCACCTGTATAGAGGTCGCTGAGGAATGAGTTATCGTAGGAACGAAGAACTGATTTTACAACATTGTCGTTATTCTTTGTGAGAATAGTAAGCTTTCTTGCGAAAGGAGCAACGGTAGGAATTGCGGCATTAGGCAAAGCTCCGACTGTATCGGCATCGTCAACGCAGAGGTAGATATTTGAAGCAGAACCTGTTGCATACTTATCATCAGCAATGAGGCTTGGTTCAACCTGAATATTCCAGTCTGCGAGGAAAGCGTCGATATTTTTAAGCTCTGTAGCACTTACATCAGGGATATAAACGAGGTTTTTGTTATACTGTCCGCCGTTATAGAGGAAGTCATTGAGCTTCTGGATAACGTTTTCAGTGAAGTCTGCTGACGGAACAGCAAGAACTGCGATGTCATAGCCGTCTGCAAGGAGGTCGTCGTTGATGATATCAACGTCTGTGCAGTCATAGCCGTTCTTTTCAAGAAGGTCTGTTTTAAGACCTTCAACTATCTGACCGTATTCTTCCTCGCTGTAGAGTGGAGAATCGTTCATGGTCTTGATGAAAGCAGCCTTAACAGGATGAGCGTCAACAACGTTCATGATAGCTGAAGTTATTGTACTTTCGCCTGCAAAAACGAATGTCGGAGTACCTGTCTGCATTGAATTCTGGTCAGCCTTTATCATGTTCATAACGTCGTTGCCGGAGATGACCTTTACCCTTTCGTTTGAATAAACGATAATGCTTCCGCTTTCGATTTCGCCGTTATAGAATTTATTGTATTTTGTAAGAACGTCAGGATCTTTTTCGATATTGACGTATTTTACCTTTATGCTTCCCTTACCCTGTTCAGCGTACATTGAATATTTTTCAAGGAGCTGAGGTATCATATCAAAAGGAACTTCAGCGTTTATTCCATACTGTCTGTACATACTTTCGTAGTAAGCTGTCATGGAAGCGAACATATCCTTTTCTGTTGCAACGGTAAGCTCGATATCCTGATTGAGATTTTTGAGAACATCAATAGTTTCGTCGCTGAGTTCAAAACGCTTATCAGGAGTAAAGTCAAGCTTGATAGGGTAACGCTTTGAAATGAGAGTAGTCATAAGGTTTACAACAACTACTATGGCTGTAACAAGACATATTACCACAGCAGACATTGTGCCGTATTTGAGCTTTTTTAAGTTTTTCTTCTTTTTCGGGGCTTTTTCAGCCTTTTTATTATCTTTTTCTTCGGCTTTTGCAGCTTCTGAAACATTTTCTTCAGCAGTTTCAGATGGCTGTTTTTTAGCCTTGTCTAAATCTTTTTTACTCATTTGTAACAGACCTTCCTTTCAAAAATAAATCAGCTCCAGCGTCTTTTCTCTAAAACTTTTACTGTGAAGAAGTTAAAGAGGAAGGCTGTACTAACAAAGAATATAATACTTGGAAGACTGAATACGCCGCCTGTAAATTCAACAAATCTTGAATAGAAGGCAAAAGCGGTTACGACTTTGTAAAGGAGAGATTTTAATTTTCCGCCGTTTTCAAAGTCTGCAACGAGCATTTCTGAAAGGTAGATAACAAAGAGTGCTACCATGCTTGCAACAGCAGAAGCCATCTGGTTTTCTGTGAGTGAAGAAATGAAAAGACCTACTGCTATGAATGCTGCACCGAGGAAAAACATTGCAAAGAAGTTTCCGAAAAGAGTCTGCCATACAACATTTCCAAGTGCGGCAAGAATGATGGAATAAACGAAAACAATGCTTTCTGCGATAACGAAAAGTGTGAGAGCAGCAAAATATTTGCCGAGAACGATATCCCAGAGTCCGATAGGAGCAGTAAGGAGTCCCTGGTCTGTTTTATTTTTTCTTTCTTCTGAAAGAAGCTTCATTGTAAGAATCGGAATGAGGAACATTACCACATAGAACATTGAGCTGAACATAGGGGAAACGTCCGTAGTACCTGCGGCAATAACTCCGTTAAAGAAGAAAATGCCTGAAACAAGATAGAATACAACAAGGAAAACGTATGCCACACCTGAAGTAAAGAAGGCACTCATTTCACGTCTGTAGATAGCTAACATTATTCTTCACCTCCGTTAGATTCACTGTCATCTTCTGTGACAGTTTCAGCGTCAGCCGTATTATCATCAGAAATTTCAGCCGGCTTTTCTTCTGCTTCTGTTTTTTCGGAAGCAATAAGCTTGCCGTCCTTTACCTTGACATCAAGTTTCGGCTTATTGGAGGATGTGACGTTTTCAAGTCCTTCGCTCATGGTAATCTTCAGGAAGATATCCTCAAGGGTGAGGTCTGAAAGCTGGAGCATAAGAATATTCCAGCCCTTCTGACTGCAAAGCTTGTTGAGGTCACGGCGGATATCTGTCTGACCGTCTGTTTCAACGTCGTAATCGTAGATACCCTTTTCACGCTCCATGTCTGCACGGACGTATCTGACACCGTTGATTTTCTTGAGTGCGGAGCAGATATTGTTTTTATCTTCTGTTGTATGTGTAGGGCCTTCGATACGAAGAGTCATTTTGTGTTCGTTGGTAATATTCTTGGCAATTTCATCGGCAGTACCGTCTGCGGCGACCTGTCCCTTGTTGATGATGATGATACGGTCGCAGACTGCCTGAATTTCGGGAAGAATATGTGAAGAAAGGATAACTGTGTGTCTTTTGCCAAGCTGTTTGATAAGGCTTCTTATCTCGATAATCTGGTTAGGATCAAGACCAACTGTAGGTTCATCGAGGATTATAACAGGCGGTTTATTGATAAGAGCCTGAGCAAGACCTACTCTCTGGCGGTAACCTTTTGAGAGGTTCTTGATGATACGTCCTCTTACGTCTGAAATTTTGCAGAGACTGCAAATATCTTCGAGGTGTGCTTTTCTTGGGAGCTTGCACTTTTTCAGGTCGAACATGAAGTTGAGGTATGCATCAACTGTCATATCAATGTAAAGCGGCGGAATTTCAGGAAGATAACCGATATTTGCCTTTGCTTTTTTTGGTTCTTCGAGAATATCAACGCCGTCGATAAGTACCTGACCTGATGTAGATGAAATGTAGCCTGTAAGCATATTCATGGTTGTGGACTTGCCTGCACCGTTAGGGCCGAGGAAGCCGAGTATCTCACCCTGTTCAACCTTGAAGCTTATATTGTTTACGGCAAGTTTATCGCCGTATTTTTTGGTAAGGTTTTTAACCTCTATCATTGGATGGATTCCTCCTTATGGAAAATTTGTTTTTCCAGAGTTTTTTTGCTCACTGAATTTCAAGCTTTTTTCACAGGATTTCTCTCTCAGAACAAGCAGAAAAATTCAGGATCAAGCCGATGGAGCAACATAATAATGGTAACTCTTTTTTGTGACAATGCAGTGAACGTAGCAAGAATTTTTTATGTCATCTTTTAACTGCATTTGCAATGTCATCAGAAATTTGTTTTTTTAGTTCTTCCAGCGAAGAAAACTTCTTTTCAGGACGCAGAAAATCAAGCAGTTCAACTTTAATGGTCTGTCCGTAGATATCGCCTGAAAAACCGTCAATATAGGTTTCCGCAAGCGGTGAACCGCCGTAGCTGACTGTTGGCTTGATACCGATATTTGTCATTGAACGGTAAGTTTTTCCGTTAACTGAAGTGCGTGAAGCGTAAACACCGAATGAAGGCACGAGTTGTCCTTTTGCGAAAAACTGGTTAGCAGTCGGGAAGCCTATGGTACGTCCTATTTCTGCACCGTGTTCAACGGTTTTGAGTATCATGTACGGGGTTCCGAGAAATTCGGCTGCACGGTTTACATTTCCTGCGGCAAGGAGTTCTCTTATGGATGTTGAAGAAACCTTGCAGTTTCCGCAGAGAACATCGCTTACAACTCTAACTTCAAAGCCGTATTTTTTACCGAATTCGGAAAGTTCCGAAACGCCGCAGGAAGCATTTTTTCCGAAGTGGAAGTTGCTTCCGCAGCTTACAAATCCTACATTCATTTCGCCGCAGAGGATATTTTTTACGAAGGTTTCGCCGTCCATGCCGCAGATTTTCTCAAATTCTGCGGAGAATATGTTTTCGATGCCGCATTCTTCCAGAATAACAGTTTTTTTCTCGCTTTCGGTATAGATGAAGCCTTCAGCACCTTTCAGTGCTGTAAGTTCGGGAGCAAAAGTAAAGACGTTAGGTGAAAGCCCGTTTTTTTTCTGTTCGGCGGCTGCTGCAAGAACGGCACGGTGACCGAGATGAACGCCGTCAAATATGCCGAGTGCGGCGGCTGTTTTAGTATTATTCATAGTTCACCCCAGATTTTTGCCTATTCTCAAAACGCCGTTTTCACGGTCTGTGAAAGCAGTTCCGATAAATCCGCCGTCGAATCCGAAAACAGCATAGCAGTCTGAATCGGGACGGATATTCCGTAATTTTGAAAGGTCAAGCTTAACGCCGTTTTTATACATTCTGGTCTGGGCTTCACCAAGACGGAGTTTCGGGAGATTTTCAAATACACGTTCTATAGGAAGAATAAGCTGTTCGATGCGGTTTTCGTCGGAGGCGGACTGTATCTGTTCAAAGGTGAAGCAGTCATCAAGGGTGAAGCCGCACGAATTTGTTCTGATGAGAGAAGTCATAATTCCTCCGCAGCCAAGAGTATCGCCCATATCGCTGATGATGGTACGGATATAGGTTCCCTTTGAACAGGTTATTTCAAGTATGCCTTCACGTTTTTCGGCATTGTAACCGGAAAGAGTGAGATTTAATATCTCAATTTCTCTTGGAGTGCGTTCAACCTCTATTCCCTTGCGGGCGAGGTCATAAAGCCGCTGACCGTTTACCTGAACAGCCGAATACATTGGCGGAAGCTGCATGATTTTGCCTGTAAACTGCGGAATGATGCTTAATATATCATTTTCCGAAACAGGAGCATCTGATTTTTCCGAGCAATTGCCCCAGATATCCTGTGTATCCGAAACGGTGCCGAGCCTGAAACCTGCACGGTAGCTTTTAGTGTTATCCGGCATGATATCGCAGGCTCTGGCGGCGTTTCCGATGAACACGGGCAGTACGCCTGTAGCCATGGGGTCAAGAGTACCGCCGTGTCCGAGATGTTTAGTATGGAGAATGCCTCTTAATTTGGCAACAACGTCAAAAGAGGTAAAATCCTGTGGTTTATTTACGCATAGTATGCCGTTCATTGAGCGACAGCCCTTTCAACTGCTTTGATTATTCTGTCTTTAGCTTCTTCCATGCTGCATTCAAACGAACATCCGGCAGCCTTAGCGTGACCGCCGCCGCCGAAAGTCTGGCAGATAGCAGAAACATTTATGTCATAAGCTGAACGGAACGAACATTTTAGTTCGCCGTTTTCACGTTCACGGATAAGAACGCCGACTTCCGTATCCTCAAGCTGAATGGTAAGGGGAGCGAAGCCTTCGAGTTCGTCAACTTCTATTCCCATATCCTTCATCATTTCCTGAGTTACGGCAACAATAACGAGCTTTCCGCTGAGGTGTTCTTCAACGAGTTCATTGAGTCTGCCTTCAAGACGCAGTCTTGCAGGAGATTTAACATCAAACATATAGCGGTTTATTCTTGAAAAGCAGATATCGTGGCTTTTCATGAGTTCAGCAGCTATTTCGTGGGTATGAGGAGTGGTGCAGTCATATTTGAAGCAGCCTGAATCTGTGGCGATTCCTGTATACAGGCACGTTGCACAGTGGCGGCTGATATAAACGCCCATATATTTTGCAAGGTCGTAGATCACCTCGCAGGCAGCAGCAGCATTGCTTCTGAGCAGAGTTTTTTCTGCGTAGTCATTATTGGAGATGTGGTGGTCGATACAAAGCTGGACTTTTGCACCGTAGATTTTTTCATAGCTGCCCATAAGCTTCGGATCAGCAATATCCACAGCGATAATGGTTTTCGGCTCGAAATCCTCGCCTGAACCTTCGCTTGTAAGAAATGCAAAACGCTTTGGGAATTCGTCGCTGCAAACAACTCTGCTGCGAATACCGAGTTCTGCAAGAATATCTTTCAGGGCAAAACCTGAACCAATACAGTCTCCGTCGGGATTGCGGTGAGTTATGATAACAGCGTCCTCACAGTTTCTGAGGAATGTTTCAGCTTCACTGAATCCAATAAACATAGCGTCCCCTCCTTAAAGAAGATCGTTGAGTTTTTTACTTATTTCCGCACTTATCTCTGAAGAATTATCAGCGATAAAGGTGAGTGAAGGTGCTTTGCGGAGTTTAAGTCTGTGGAAAAGCTCACGTTTTATGAAGCCTTCCGCACTTTTCAGACCTTTTACAGATTCTTTTGCTCTTTCCATACCTTCAAAGCTTGAAACATAGACCTTACAGAACGACATATCACCGGAAAGGTCAGCTCTTATAACTGTGAGCATTTTGTCGATTCTTGGATCTTTCAATTCTCTGAGAATGGCGGTTATTTCACGTTTTATATCTTCAGCCGTGCGGCTGTTTTTGAAATTAGGCATAGCATCCTTTCTCTGATTTTCAGATGTTTACCGTAAAGCTTCCGCCCTTGCCGACAGGATTTGTTTCGTCTGAGCTGTCGTTATTTGCAGGATTCGGAATTACGGGATCATTTTTGTTTTCATTATCTTCAAAGAAGCCTTCGGAGAAGATCTTATCAGAAAAAGCTTCTTCTTCGGCGGTCATGCTGTAATTAGGGATATCGTCATCGCCTTCTTCGCCGTAGTATATATCAGCGAAGTTGCCGTATTCAGGCTCAAGCTCAACGTCACGGACAGGCCGTTCAATTCCCATGAGGTCGTCCTGATAATCTTCGGGATCTTCGGTGGCACTGCATTTTCCCAGAAGTATGTTTTTTACTGACTGGAAGAAGTAGATGTCTATAGGGCCGAGGTCTTCCCATGCAAGAGCTTCGTCGCAGTATTGTATCATATCGACGTTGCTCATTCTGCTGTTATCCATGTATATTCCCTCCATTTCTGTTCAGGCAGAAGCCTGAATTGTTTGCTGAGGAAGCACCGCACGACAGTGTGCGGCATCTCCGTTCAGGCTGAAAGATCAGTCCTCACGGTATTCCTCAACGATATATGTTTCAAAGATATCGCCTTCCTTGACATCACTGAATTTTTCGAGGCTGATACCGCATTCGTAGCCTTCAGCAACCTCTTTAACGTCGTCCTTGAAACGTTTAAGACCTGTAATTTTGTCATCTGCAATGATGATTCCGTCACGGACAACACGAACCTGACTTCCTCGTGTTACCTTACCGCTGAGGACATAGCTTCCTGCAACCATGCCGACATTGGATATCTTGTAAACCTGACGAACTTCGATACGTCCCTGTTCAACATCTCTGAACTTAGGAGCAAGCATACCCTTCATAGCGGTCGTGATTTCTTCAATAGCATCATAGATGATACGGTAGAGGCGGATATCAACACCGTCTCTTGCGGCATTTTCAGCAGCAACAGGATCAGGACGGACATTGAATCCGACAATGATAGCGTTTGAAGCATTTGCAAGCATAACGTCGCTTTCCTTAACTGCACCAACTGCACCGTGGATTACTCTTACACGGACTTCGTTGTTTGAGAGCTTTTCAAGTGACTGCTTTACGGCTTCAACCGAACCCTGAACGTCAGCCTTGACGATAATAGGAAGTTCCTTTATTTCGCCTTCTGCGATCTGGCTGAACAGGTTATCAAGAGTAACCTTGCGGTAAGCGTTGAACTGTTCCTGTTTCTGTTCGTGCTTTCTCTGGTCAACGAGTTCTCTTGCAAGACGTTCGTCTTCAACGGCATTGAAGATATCGCCTGCACTCGGAACTTCTGCAAGACCTGTTATCTCAACAGGAACGGAAGGACCTGCGGACTTAACGCTTCTGCCCTTGTCGTTTGTCATTACACGGACTCTGCCGACAGCAGTACCTGCAATGATAACGTCGCCCTGATTGAGAGTACCGTTCTGAACGAGGAGAGTAGCGATTGGACCTCTGCCTTTGTCAAGACGGGCTTCGATTACAGTACCCTTTGCAAGACGGTCAGGATTTGCCTTGAGTTCCTTTACTTCTGCAACGAGGAGAACGTTTTCAAGGAGGTCGTCAAAGCCTTCGCCTGTCTTTGCTGAAACGGGAACACAGATAACGTCGCCGCCCCAGTCCTCACAAACGAGGTCATATTTGGTAAGTTCTTCCTTGATTCTGTCGGGGTTAGCACCTTCCTTATCCATTTTGTTGATAGCAACGATAATGGAAACGCCTGCGGCTTTTGCGTGGTTGATGGATTCAACTGTCTGCGGCATGATACCGTCGTCAGCGGCAACAACGAGGATAGCGATATCAGTGATATTTGCACCTCTTGCACGCATAGAAGTGAAGGCTTCATGTCCCGGGGTATCGAGGAAAGTAATGTCCTGACCGTTGATGTTTACCTGATAAGCACCGATATGCTGTGTGATACCGCCGGCTTCACCTGCGGCAACGTGGGCATTTCTGATACGGTCGAGGATAGAAGTTTTACCGTGGTCAACGTGTCCCATTACAACAACAACAGGACAGCGTGGTTCGAGGTTTGTATCGTCGTCCTCGCTTTCGTCGATAAGACGTTCTTCGATTGTAACGATAACTTCCTTTTCAACCTTTGCACCGAGTTCTTCTGCAACGAGAGAAGCGGTATCGAAGTCGATTTCCTGATTTATGGAAGCCATAACGCCGAGTCCCATAAGTTTTTTGATAACGTCGGTAGCTGTATGTTTAAGGCGTGTAGCGAGTTCGCCGACAGTTATGATATCAGGGATAAGAACCTTGAGCTGTTGTTTTCTTGCTCTTTCGAGTTCAAGACGCTTGAGCTTTTCTGCTTCTGATTCCTTCTTTGAGAACTGCTGACGGGTTCTCTGAGCAGATTTCTGATTGATTTTCTGCTTCTTGGAGGAATAGTTATCATTTTTATGTTTATTTGAGGTAGCCATCTGGTCGTATCTCTCGTTATATTTATCGAGGTCAACGTAGCTTCCTCTTGTATCAACTGTACGTCTTTGGGTAGCTGTTGAAGCTGTTTCGGAGCTGAATGAAGCGTTGAACTTTGTACGTTCGCCTCTGTCCTGAGCTTTTGGAGCTTCCTTTTTCTTTTCGTTTTTCTTATTTTTCTTTGCCGAATGTTCCTGAGCAGAATTTTCGCTTTTTTCAGCGGGAGCAGATTTTTCTTTTACCTCAGCCTTTGGTTCAGGCTTAGGCTCAGGCTTGGATTCTGTTTTGGGTTCAGCCTTTGGTTCAGCCTTAGGTTCGGATTTAGGTTCAGGCTTGATTTCTGCTTTAGCTTTAGGAGCTTCCTTTACAGCTGCTTTTTCTTCTTTTTTAGCAGGAGCAGGTTTCTCCTCTTTTACCGGAGCAGCAGGTTTATTTTCCTTTTTCGGAGCAGGCTTCTCCTCTTTTTTAGCAAGAGCAGGCTTTTTCTTTTCGGGAGCAGGAGCTTCTTCTTTTTTAGCAGGCTTTGGTTCATTTCGTGAAGCAAAGTAATCGTCAAGAGTTTTTACTTCATTTGCTTTTGTATGCTGTTCAAGAAGATAATTCATTTCATCTTCAGTAAGTGATGAGCCTGTTTTCTTTTTTGTGTCACCGTTTTTTGCGAATATGTCTATAATTTCCTGTGCGGAAACACCAAGGTCTTTAGCTGCGTCACTTATTTTTATTTTTTTTGCCATAGGCTTAAATACCTCCATTGTAAAACCGTATTTTTCACGGTATATGACCAAAAGGTCTTATATTCAATTTTTCTGATATCTTACAGGGAAAGCTTTAAGATATCGTTTATATTTTTATGTCTGAGCAGACTGTGATATGATTTTGCGGAACCCCTCTGCGAATCCTTTGTCTGTGACTGCGATAACTGCTGTTGCCTTACCGCAGAGGCGGGATATATCTTCTTTGGCAAGAGGGATACCGTAGACGGGAACGCTGTATTTATTGCCAATGAACGCTGTTTCCTTGACAGTTTTTTCAGAAGCATCGGAAGCGGTCAGCAAACACGAAGCATTTCCGTTTTTAACAGCTTCTTCAGAGCTGTCAAAGCCTTTAACAGCTTTTCCTGCCTTGAAGCAGATAGTAAGAAGGTCAGCCGTTCTGCGGCTCGGATTCGAGTTCATTGGTCATCACCTCGTAAACACTTTCTTCAATTTTGCATGAGAATGATTTTTCAAAGCGTCTTGCTTTTCTTGCTTTTTGCAGACATTCGGCATTATGGCAGATATAAGCACCTCTGCCTGACTTTTTGCCTGTGAAATCGAGGCTGATTTCGCCCTCGGGAGATTTAACGATGCGGATAAGTTCTTTTTTGAGCTTCATTTCTCCGCAGCCGAGGCACATTCTCATAGGCAGCTTTTTCGGCTTCATGCTCATTCCTCAGTATCAGCGGCAGGAGCAGAGGCTTCGTCTGAAACTGCTGAAACTGTTTCTTCTTCTGCTGCTGTAGTTTCAGCAGGTTCGGCAGATTCCGAAACTGCGGCAATATCCTCTGTTGTTTCAGCGGAAGGGGTTTCGGAAGCTTCTTCGGGAGCATTATTTTCAGCGGGATTGCCGAGAACTGGTGCAGTGAAATCAGGACTCATTTCCGGAGCTTCCTCATTGGTTTCGTTATCAAAGCGTGGCTTGATATCAATTTTGAAGCCTGTGAGTTTTGCGGCGAGCTTTGCATTTTGACCTTTGTTTCCGATAGCGAGTGAAAGTTCGTTATTCGGAACGATAACGGTGCAGGTGCAGTTCTTTTCCTCGTTTGAGGTGATTATAGTTTTGAGAACTTTTGCAGGAGCTAAAGCACTTGCGATAAATTCCTCCGGCTTTTCGCTCCATGGGATAATGTCTATTTTTTCGCCGTTGAGTTCGTTTACAATAGGAGTGATTCTTGAACGCTTTGTACCTATGCAGGCACCTACGGCTTCAACGTTCTTATCCTTTGACCATACAGCTATCTTGGTTCTTGAGCCGGCTTCACGGGAGATAGCCTTTACCTCAACTGTTCCGTCGTATATTTCAGGAACTTCGAGCTCAAAAAGGCGTTTAACGAGGTCTTTATGTGTACGGGAGATCTTAACTACAGGCTTTTTGCTTTTGCCGATAATGCCTGTGATGTAAACTTTAACTGATTTGCCTTCCTCAAAGGTTTCGCCGGGAATCTGCTCACTGCGGAAAAGATAGAGTTCGGTACCTTCATAGACAACAGTAACAGTACCTCTGCCGGGTTCAACCTGAGTTATCTTGGCTGTAATGCATTCGTGTTCTTTTTTCTCGAATTTTTCGAGCATCTGTTCACGGTTTATCTCACGAAGGTCGCCTTTGATCGACTGTTTTGCAGAGAGGGCAGCCATTCTTGTGAGTTTAGAGATGTCGATTTCCTTGAGGATAGTTCCGCCGACAACTGCGTGAGGATCAATAAGACGGGCGGAAGCTATATTTATCTCATTTTCGTCGAAAGGCATATCGTCGATGATATCCTGAACGATATACATTTCAAACTTTTTGGTTTTTGCATCAATTTCAACTCTGATTCTGTCTTCGCTGTGGGGATATGCTCTTTTAGCTGCTTTCAGCATTGCTGACTTTACCTTTTCAATGAGGAGTTCGGTATCGACGCTGTTTTCTTCTCCAAGTGCTTCAAGCTCCCTGAAAAAGGCATTATTCTTACTCATTTTTGTTAATTCCTCCAGTATAGATATATTTTGGACAGTAATGCACGATATCCGTACATTGTATATGTGTGTACATTTTCAGAAATCAAGATACAGCTTAACGCAGGAAATGTCGTTAAGGGGATATTTCTTTTCCGTACCGTTTTCAAGGATAACGGAAACGCCCTCCTTATCTGCGCCTGCAAGTTCTGCGATGATTTCCTTTTCGCCGTCAATGGCTTTGAAGAAGCGGAGCTTGACGGTATCGCCAATGCATACCTCAAAGTGTTCTTCTTTTACGAGTTCACGTTCAAGACCTGCCGAGCCGACTTCAAGCATATAGCTTTGTGCGATAGGATCGGCTTCGTCGAGGATATCGCTTATCGGGGCAGTTGCTTTTTCGCAGTCGTCAATACTGATACCTTCGTCCTGGTCAATGAAAACTCTCAGGTACCACATTGCACCTTCTTTTTCGTAGCAGACATCCCAGAGGAAGTAGCCGAGGTCATCGGTAATAGGTTTGATGAGGTCATAGACTTTCTGTTCGGTACTGCCGAATTTTTTGAATTTCATCAGCTGTAATCTCCTTTCCTGAAATATGACAGTAAATGCAATATATCCCAAGGCAGCACCGTACAATCGTTGTGCGGTGTTGCCCTAATACAAACGAAAGACCGGAAAGCTTCCGGTCTTTTACATTACTATCATTATGTATATTATATCACGTTATTTCGGAAAAATCAAGTGTTTTTTGAAAATTATTTCATGTTTTTTTGGCATGAAATGCAGATATTTCTATATGTGTGGTAACGGCGGAGGAAGCATGGAAGAAAAACACATGGCGGAGTGCAGAAAAAACGGTTTAGGGGTGACCATATTTTGAGATTATCTGATGTGGGGCAAAAAGCAAGAGCCGTGAATTTTGGATCACGGCTCAGGAAAATTATTTCTTTTTAGATTTCTTTTTTTCATCTGAAGGGGAATCTTCAGCGGCATTTACGATTTCGTCGATAACGTCTTCGAGGTCAGCATCTTCAGAATCGCTGCTGTTATTCTTTGAAACAGAAGAAGTATCGGAGCTTAATTTGAATGATTTTAATACAACCAGCATGAAGAAGATGAATACTATGAGTGCTTCAATAACGAGGCATGGGAGAACTGCGTTCTTGATAATTGCTACTATTGAAGTACCAACTGAAGCTGATGGAGGAACGAGTATATTGTAAGCGTGCTTATACTGGATATTCTGGAAGTATTCGTTAGCTGTTTTTTCTGTAAGGGAAACGAGGTCTTTTACCTTGTCGCCGAGAACTGAAAGTTCACCGTCAACTTTTTCAGCCATTGCAGAAGTACCTGCCTTGTTGTTCTGGAGGGCATCACGTCTTGCCTCATAGAACTTTATACGCTGTTTTGTTTCAGCGAGGTTTGAAGAAGTTGAAACTCTCTGCTGGATGAGCTTATCGTATTCTTCGGAAGCCTGTGAATAAGAGGTATCGTTTCCGTCAGTGCCGTTACCGAAGATGAGGATTGTATCCTTTTCATATTTTGTGATTGAATCTTCGATTGTTTTAAGACTTTCAGAGAGAGAAGTTGTACTTCTTGAAAGATTGTCTATTTTGTAGTTATAGTAAGCGATAGCGGCTTCTTTATCCTTAGTTATGTTATTAACAGTGATATATGAAGAAATTCTGTCGAAGTCGATATCCTTGATAGTCTGGGCAGCTCTGTAGAGGTCATTGAAGGTATATCCTGTTTCTGTTGAACGGAAAAGGTTTGTATCTTCATTTGAAAGGTTCTTTACATATTTTTCGATAGTTGTGAGTGTATCATCAAAAATGTCTATCTGTTCGTTGTAGTCGTATGTAGAATAGTTAACGGCAGGGATAGAAGTACCGAGAGCCTGATTGTAGCCGTAGATCTCATAGAAGTAGTCACGGTAGCATTCAAGAACCCCGTTAAGTACCTTGATACTGTCAGAACGGCTGAGGTCTGTTTCACCGTAATCGAAGTATATCTTGAACTGTGTAGGGTAATATGAAACGTTGAGCATGGCTTCTGCGGCAGCAAGGTTACCTGTTGAAGCAGTTTCATAAACGTTTTTGTAGGCTGTGATTCTGTCCATTGCATCTTCAGGGATAACACCTTCAATGTTGATGCTTTTTCTGATAGAATCAAGACCTTCCATTTCAAATTCATATTCAGTCAAAGCTCTTTGAAGAACTGTCGGGTTGATGATATCGTAAGGATCGAATTTTTTGCCTGAAGGATCAAGACCTTTTTCAATACCGCTGTAAGTAAAACTTACAAGTGCTTTGATAGGTGATTTGAAAACGAAAGTTCTTATTGCACCTATGCCGATTGAAGCGAATCCTGCGATTATTGCAATAACGAGCCAGAGAGCGAAAAATCGCTTGATGTTTTTCAGCATTGATGAGAATGATAAAATAACACCTTCTTTTTCGGCATCATTTTTTATGGTGATATTCAGATTTTTACTATCCTTTTTATCCATATTTTTACCTCCTGAAAGATGCTGCTCCGAAAATATGAAAGAGCAGAATATTGTCCGTCAGGCAGGCTTTATTTCGTCACAGTCCTGACGGAAACTTTACACGAACGATATAATTATATCATTGTAATATCAATACGTCAATACTTTTGGTGAATTTTCAATAATTAGCCAAATATATAAGAAAAAACAATAGTATGATTTGATATTTGCAACAAATGCATATCCGAATCAAACGGTATGACCGTTTCTGCGGATAATTTCAACAACGTCATCGACGTATTTGCGGCAAATTTCCTTGCTTTCGGCTTCTACCATAACACGGATAACGGGTTCTGTACCGCTTTCACGGACGAGTATTCTTCCTGTTGAGCCGAGTGCTGCTGTAACATTTTTAACGGCAGCCTGAACATCTGAGTCAGTCTGTGCAGCGGCTTTGTCTTTGACCTTTACGTTTTCAAGAACCTGCGGATATTCAACAAAAGGTGCGGCAAGTTCGCTGAGTTTCTTTTTGCGTGACATTAATACCTGCATTATTTTCAGGCTTGTGAGGATACCGTCGCCTGTTGAAGCGTATTTTGAGAAGATTATGTGACCTGACTGTTCTCCGCCGAGACAGCAGTCGTTTTCCTTCATGTATTCGTAAACATATTTGTCACCGACTTTGGTTTTTGCATAGTTTATGCCTATCTCGTCAAAAGCCTTGAAAAGACCGAAGTTTGACATAATTGTAGCAACAACGGTATTGTTTACCAGTTTATCTCTTTCTTTCATATATCTGCCGTAGATATAGAGAATATGGTCACCGGAGATGACATTTCCTCTTTCGTCCACGCAAAGGCATCTGTCGGCATCACCGTCGTAGGCGAAACCTGCATCAAGACCTTTTTCAACTACGAATTTCTGAAGAACTTCGATATGGGTTGAACCTGCGTTTTCGTTGATGTTTGTGCCGTCAGGTGAGGCATTTATGACGTATGTTTCAGCACCGAGAGCATCAAAAACTGCCTTTGCTATATTCCATGCAGCACCGTTTGCACAGTCAAGGCCTATCTTCATGCCACGGAATGAATATACGCCGAGGGAGATAAGATAGCCGACATAGCGGTTTCTTCCTGAAATATAGTCAACGGTGCGTCCGATTTTATCGCCTTTAGCATAAGGGATCTCATCCCAGTCCTGACCGAAAACGTTAAGCTGACCGTCAAGGTAGTCTTCAACGAGTTCGATAACGGAATCTTCCATTTTTTCACCCTGACCGTTAATGAGCTTAATTCCGTTGTCATAGTAGGGGTTATGGCTTGCCGATATCATGATTGCACAGTCAAAGCTGTCAACTCTTGAAATGAAGGCAACAGAAGGTGTTGTAGTGACATGGAGAAGGTAAGCGTCAGCACCTGAAGCGGTCAGACCGCCAACGAGGGAATATTCAAACATATAGCTTGAACGTCTTGTATCTTTACCGATAACTATTCTTGGAGCAGAATCGTCACCGTTTCTTTTTTTGAGTTCGCCGTAATACCAGCCGAGAAATCTTCCAACTTTATATGCATGGTCAGCTGTTAAATTTTCATTTGCGGTTCCTCTGAAACCGTCTGTACCGAAATATTTGCCCACTGTAATAAACTCCTTGTAATGAATTATCTGCAATTATAGCCCAAACAATGCAGATATCAAAATTATACCACTTAATTTATAAAAGGTCAATGATTTTTCGTGAATTTGTCAAAACAACAGCACAAAAAATCCCCCTGAATTTATATTCAGGGGGAAGGAAAGAATTTTTTAGAGGTGCCCTTATGTTTATGATTATTTAGAAGAAGCCGGAAGGGCATCTATTAATTTGAGGAGGTATCTCTGGATAGCGAGAGCATCAAGGTTTGTAACACCACCGCCAACGTCACAGCAGTCAGCGTTCTTTACGCCGCGTTCAGTGATGTGTGTAGGATCAGAACCGTTAATGCCGTACTTTGAAGGGTTAGCAATGGACTGCATGATGATAACAACGTCTGCGAGGTTGATTTCGCTGTCAACGTTTGCATCGCCTGCAACGTAGTCCTTGTCTTCGGTCTGAACTGTTGTAGTTGTGGTTACAACAGGTTCAGTAGTAGTAGTTGTTGAAGTGGTAGTTGTAGTAGTTGTTGTATCAGGAGCTTCAGCAGCGGCAATCTCATATTTCTTGAGGTCAAGTGTTTCGTCGTCGCTCCACCAAACCTGAATTTCAGCATTTGCAACGCCCTTAGGGATTTTATCCATAGGAATTTCTACGATGATAGCACCGTCATCGTTCTTAGAGCCTTCCCATTCAACCTGTTCCCAGTCCTCGCCGTTCATGAAGCCTACACAGCCGCCGGCTTTTTTACCGTCTTCTGTTCCTGCGAATGTGATAACGAGTGTTTTGTCTGCATTGCCTGCATCTTCGATCTTAGCCTTGAACTTCTTGGTCTTGTCAACAGGAACGTCAACATTTCCTTCAGGAGCATCAAGAACAACGATTTTTTCAATTGTAG
The DNA here is from genome assembly GCA_045627145.1 of Ruminococcus sp. GTDB lineage: Bacteria > Bacillota > Clostridia > Oscillospirales > Ruminococcaceae > Ruminococcus. The sequence goes on from JAZQND010000120.1 coordinate 17,126, forward strand.
TAACCTTGTCGGTTCTTGCCTGCATATGAGCGATTGTATCTGTTGATTCGCCCCATGCATTTGGAAGCTGGTCAGAAACGAGATAATAAGCGATACCGTTTTCGTCGTCGAGAGCATAAGGCTTTAATTCAGTCCAGTTGCCGTAGGAAGCATCTGAGAAAGCGAGGAGAGGAGTTGTGCCTGTATACTTGATAGCAACTTCCTTGCCTTCGAGTTCAGCCCATGTCATATCCTTGCCGGGAGTTGTATTTTCGTATGTCTTTGACTTGGAAGCATCAATTTCAATAGCTTCGCTGATGAAAGCAGTACCTTCGTCGAGTGACTTGTGAGTGATTTCAGGAAGATGTCTTTCACTGCCCCAAACGACAGAGTTATCGTTGATAACGCTCATCATGGTATCAACTACCTTTTCGGATTCTGTATACCACTGGAGAGTATTTCTGTTGATATAGCCGTGTGATTCGCTTGGATCGGTCACATTCTTTTCAACGTTGTTATCCCAGAGAACGCATGGGATACCGTATTTCTTGGTAGTTGTCATATACTGGGTAGCCCATTTTACTCTTGCTTCTGTGTTGTCGTAGTTTGAAGTACCGAATTCACCGATAACAACAGGGATATCCTTGTTTGTGAATGTCTGGCGGAAGCCTTCAAGAATGCCTGCAAGTTCTGAACTGAAGGAAGAAGTGAAGGTATCGTGAGAACCGCCTAAGCCTGAATTCATGGTGAAGTTGTAAGGAACATAAGCGTGTATTGAAACAGCAACGTAGTCATCATCAGGAACGTCGATGAGAGATATCATTGAAACGTCGCTTCCTGCACAGTAGCCCGGAATCATAAGAAGACGAGTATCCTTATAAGGAGAATCAACGCTTCTTACAGTTTTAACGAAATCGGCATCGAGCTTGTTGATAGTTTCAACTTCGTCGTCTTTTGGTCCCCACCATTCGTGGTCTGTACCGGCAGCTCTTGGTTCGTTCATGCCCTCGAATATGAGGTGCTGGTCGTAGTCCTTGAATTCTGTAGCGATCTGAGTCCAGAGTTTAACAAGGCGTGGCTTCATTTTATCGTAAGCAGAACCGATATCAGCTCTGTTTACCCAGTTTTCATGGTGAAGGTTGAGGATGATATACATATCGTTCTTGTAAGCGAAGTCAACAACTTCGTGAACACGAGCCATCCACTGCGGATCGATATTGTCTTCAGAATCGAGGTGCTGGAACCATGTGGTAGGGATACGGATAGTATTGAAGCCTTTTTTCTTTATAGCGAGGATGAGGTCTTCGGTAACTTTTGGCTGTCCCCAGCAGGTTTCGGTTTCAAGGCCTGCGGATTCAAGCAGTTTGCCGTTTGCATCGGAAGCTGTAGCGTCGAGAGTGTTTCCGAGGTTCCAGCCGATCTTCATTTCTTCTGTAATTTCCCAAGCTGTAAGTTCACCGGCAGCATCAGCCTCAAAGTATTCAGCCGGAGCAACTCTGAGAGAAGATATCATGCATACAGCGGCGGCGGAGATGCTGATGATACGTTTTACATTTTTTGGATTAACAAACATAATTTATACCCTCCATGTATTAAATAAAGTAGTTTTGTTAGAATTCTGAAATAACTCAGTGCAGAAAGCATTTCAGAATTTTGACAACTACATTTTATCACATTAGTAGAAATATGTCAAGGTGATTTGTGCAAAATGCAATAAAAATGACGTAGAAATATTTGTGAATCTTTTAGCGATATTGTATATGGAATCTTATAAAATGGTTGAGCGATTATTAATAAACAGTGACTAAATTATTT
>JAZQND010000121.1:0-99955 GCA_045627145.1 Ruminococcus sp.
CGCCGTGGTTCTGTCTCTGCTTGAAAATAAGGCTTCTATTGCCCCGCTTGTGAAAGCTTTTGAAAAGGCGTTTTCAATCGTCAATTTGACATGGTACAACAACGAACTTGAAACCCCGATTATCACCATTCAGCAGGGAGCAAAAGAACGTGCTTATGGTTGGGTTTCTATCGAAAAAGTATGGCATGAAGAAAAGAACGGGGATTTTAGAGAGCTGAACATCTCAGCCGATTATCTGAAGCGTGATTTTGCTGACATCGTTTGCACTCTCATGCATGAATGTGTTCATATCAAAAACCTGCAAGATGGTGTGCAGGATACGGCCCGCCGTGGAATCCGTCATAACAAGAAATTCGTTGAAACCGCCGAAAAACATGGCTTAGTTGGCTACACTCCCGATGATTATAACAAGGTTGGTTATCGTGTCCGTTTGTCTGAAGAAACCGCCGCCATGATTGAAACCCTGTTTGAAGAACTGAAGGCGGCTTTGACGCTGTTCCGTGATGAAACGGTTAAAGCAAAGGTCAAAAAAGCCCGTTCTTCCGTGGTTTACAAATACGCTTGCCCCTGCTGTGGTAATTCTGTTCGTGCGACAAAAATGGTCAGAATCGGCTGTTACGAATGTGATGTAGAAATGGAGCTTCAAGGTTAACGGAAAGCCCCTTTTGGGGCTTTTCCTTTTCCTGCATAACACTGAAAGCCCCCGTTGGGGGCTTTTACTATTGTGCAGGGGTTGAAAATACATTTTCAATCACTGAACAAAAAAATAAAATAATGGAGGTTTTTTACTATGTCTCAGATTTTCAGATTTTCCCCCGCCGATGGAATCAACGTAACAATGCATTGTGCATCCCGCAACACTCGCAACGGATTCGCACACGATTGCGAAATCTTTGTTAATGACTGTTTTTTTGCCCGTGGAACTTGCCATTATCTCAATAGAACATGGGAGTGTTACATTTATCAATCTGTCATTCTTCACACTGTCCAGACGGCTATTGATGACCGTATTCGGTACTTGAAAATGAGATACAAGAACGAAAACAACATTTCCCGTCTGACAAAAGCACATCAAGCCGCTTTCGCTTGTGTGCTTGATAATGATAGTGATATGTTGATGTTGTCTAAACTGAAGCGGCATTTTGCAGAAAGGTAATAATGATTATACACACGACAAAACGGACGGAATTCCCGCCCGTTTTCTTGTGTGCATGGTCGCACAAAAATTAAATAATGGAGGCGTGAAAAATGGCTCATGGTGACTGGTGTTACAAGCTAAACAGCGACGGGGAATTTACAAGATATTTCCCGCAACAATTCTTTTTTTCATGGTTGATTTTCGACGAAACCAACGGGGGACGGAAGCCTCATAGACTCGCAGATGTTGGAACTTTTGAAAAGTTTATTGACCGTGTTGATATGTCTGATTGTTCTGATGAATTTGATTTTCGGATTTTCGATATCGAAAACGGGAAACAGCTTGTTTGCCGTCGTGTTTATCCGTCGTTAAAATATGAACTGGTTGATGATAGCGGGAACATTATTGCCGTCGCTTATGGAACTGACCATTAAATTGAAAATACATTTTCAATATGGAGGCGTGAAAATGGAACAGAAAGTTTATACCATTCCGGAGGAGAAGCGGGAGGAAATCGGGAAAATTGTCGCCCGCCTCTCTCGGAAAGCTGAGAAGTACGGGAAAGCTTTTTCCGTCACTTACGGAAACCCCTATGCAACAAAACGTGATTACATTGATAAAGAAAGCGGCAGGGTTTTGGAGTCTGAACTTGTTGAAGTGTTTGATATTACCATTGAAGCAGAGCAGATTATTAAAGACGGTTATAGGGTTATTGCCCGCCTTGAACATCTCGATAACGGAAATATCGTAACAAACTTTACAGAGATTCGGAATCCTGCGTGGAATCAATGCCCGCCGTGTTGTGAACATTGTATGACGGCACATTATAGAAGATTCACGTACATTGTAGAAGGCAAAAACTGTATAAAGCAGGTTGGTTCTTCCTGTCTAATGGATTATTGCGGAATCAGTCCGAACTGGATAATTGCACGTGAACAGATTGATGATGTGTTATGTCAAAATGATTTGGATTGTTCTAATTATCCCTTTGGCAGTCCTGTGAGCCATGTTTATGATGTTACGGAAATGTTGGCGTTATCCGTGCAGATAACGGAAAAACAAGGTTATATCAAATCTGAATACAGGGGAAGCAATAAAGACAAGCTGACGGAACTTTGCGAAAATTTCCCCGATGAAAAATACATGGAAAAAGCCCGTGAAATCGTGGAAGGGTTGAAAGCTATGGATGAAGAAACCGCCTTTTTTCATCTGATGAATAACGTGAAACAACTTGCAGAAAACGGATATTGCAAGCCCGACCATTTTGGATATATTGCATACGCCCCCACGGCATACAGGCGTTACACGGAAAAACTTGCGGCAGAGAAAGCCCGTCAAGCTGAGAAGGAAAAACAGCGGGCTTCTTCCGATTACATCGGAAACGTTGGCGAGCGTGTAGACATCGAAATCGGAAAAGCGGAATTCATCACAAGTTGGCAAACAGCCTATGGTTATACTCATCTGTACAAATTTGAAGATGTGAACGGGAACATTCTTGTATGGTTCGCCTCATCGTTCTTAACCGATGACGAACTGAAGAATTGCGGAAAAATTAAAGCCACGATTAAAGAACATTCTGAGCGTGACGGAGTGAAACAAACAATCATCACACGTGTAAAAGTTGCGTGAGTGATTGAAAATACATTTTCAACAAACAGCCCCCGAAAAATCGGGGGCTGAAATAATGAATGGAGGAATTAAACAATGGAGTACAACGAACAGAAGAACATGGAAATCGTGGGCATGAAGTTTTCGGAACAGGATTTGTTTGACCTTGTTTGCACGGCTCTGAACGGGGGGATTTCGTACTGGGCAGGCGTGGATTGCAGAACACCGGAATGGGAAAATGTAAAGGGCAACGGACTGGAAGAAAAGTTTTTCAATATCCTGCTGAATGGTGGAAAAGTAACGTTGTACGATGATACAGAGGAGGGATATGACGACGGTCAATATTTTATTGATTTGGAATCACTTAAAGACGGAATCAGAATCACGATTGAAGAAGGACAATGGGACGGTGATATGGATGAACATGACGCAGAGACAGCCGATTGCGTTTTCCAAAATGCCATCTTTGGAGAACTTGTTTACGGTTAACTGACAGAACAGCCCCCGATTATCTCGGGGGCTTTCCATTTTCTGTATAGCGTAAAGCACCGGAAATGCCGATGTTTTACATTGTACAGAAAAATTGAAAATACATTTTCAACCTGTACAAAAATTAAATAGGAGGATGGAAAATGGAAAAGCTGTACTTCCCCGAAAAAATCGACATGGATATCCCCGCTTCTATCCGTTGCAACTTCTGTGAAAGCGGGCGGCTCGCTCGCCGTGAGCTGATGGATGCCGTGAAGGCTGAGAACAGCTTTTATGAAGAACGGGAGCGGAAGAAGGCACTATATCGGAAGCACATGGAGTCCCGTGCGATGGAATTCCGGAAACATCGTGGACATGGAATGACGAAATCTGAATGGTTTGACGTGTTTATGCCGCCAGATGAACACCACGACAAAAATCTGAAGAACATTATTCGGGACAGAATGATGGAAATGGAGGCAGGCTAATATGGAGCGTGATGATAGGAAACTTCATGTTGTTTGCAAGATGAATATTCACACTGGATTCGTTGCAACGGTTTTTGAAGGTTATGGACAAAAAGCACTGGTTAAAGCGTATATGCTCATTAACGGAAGAACAAAACCCGATTCTTTCGGAAACTACTATGCATACGTAAAAGTGATAGAGTGATTGAAAATACATTTTCAATGAATGGAGGAATTGTTTATGGTAGAAATCCGTATGATGGAAACAAGTGTGACCAACATGATTGACGGAACGGAAACAACGGTTAGTTTGGGTGTAATGCAACTCCCCGACGGGAAATCACAATATTCTGTTTCTGTCAGCAGTATGGATAAATTCAATAACTTCACTCAGATTGCGTTAGAAACATTTCACCATGTTTGTGACGCTTTTGGCTACTATTCTCTTTGGAGCAAAGCGGCTGAAGAAAAGTTTAGAGCTAAGTTGACAATGAACGGAGGAAACAACAATGGATAAGACGGGGTACAATCTGAGGCAGAGAAAGGCAATCAGAAATATCAGATGGACAATCGAAAATGAATGTGGAATGTTGGAAAATAGTGTATCAGACCATTGTGAAGGGTATGAAGAAGATGAAGCACTTCTGAACGACCATAAGGCTTTGACCGAATACATTTACGAACTCGCCGTTACGGAATTTAATGAGGAAGGTCATACAGTGTGCGGAAAACGTGGACAGGAGTTGGTTGAAGATATCAAACTGTGTGGAAAAGCATGGCTGATGGAACAGGTTGACAGGATGCTGAAGGCTGAAGGTTATTGAAAATACATTTTCAAAATGGAGGAGAAAAACAATGGAAGATGTTGGAAAGTTTGTTGTTGATGTTTGCAGACCGTTTGGCTGTGTGAGTTTTGTTAATAACGGAGAAACGGGCGAAGAAGCGTTAGCCCGTGTTGAGCATGAAAGAAAGGAGAGAATAGCATACTTCAGAGAAAAGAAAAAAGAATATCCTAACATGGAAGCTCACTGGAATAATGAAATAAACGCCCTTAAACAAGCCTCATACGTTGTCACGGATATAGAAGGATTCCAGAACTTACAAGCCTCATTCTATCTCAGTAAACCCGCTGTGGAAATCACAAAGGATAGGTATTATGAAATGCTCGACGTACTTCCCCCGATGAATTATGTAACACGTAATGGCGTTACGGAATTTTGTATGTGCGAATTTACTTCCGGTTCGTTTACTTCTCAGTTTGCATACGATAAGAAAACGGGAAAATACTGGGAAAAGACCGTTGATGCTTTAGACCCGAAAACATGGTTGGATGCATGTATTCCGGAATAATCCGATGTAGCACTTTGGAGACGGAAACGCCTCCAAACTATTGCACCGGAAACGGGCAATAATAAATATAATATGGAGGAATTTATTATGGGTACTTGTAACTTCAGAACACCGAAAAACTTCCCGCTGTATGTCATGGACGACATTTACGCTGGTTATTGCGATGAATGTGATGTATTGTATAGCATCACATCTGATGAAAAATGTTGTCCGGAATGTGGTGCTGTTCTTAGAGACATTGACTATGACTATGGCTATATGGAGGAAACTTTCGATAGTCTGGAAAGCATGGCAGAAAGCGCAAATGTGGATTTCAGATTCCATAATATCATTGTGGAAAGCGGTTATTATACTGGTGTTCAGCTCGATGTTGATGAAATCGAAAATCCGGAAAATTTGGACAACTATGATTGCAACTACAACTTTGGAATGTGTAGAAGCAAAGCCATCAGAGCATACCATTCTGAGCAGAACAAGGTTAGAAAAGCGTTGAAGAAGATTGCTGAAGAAGTCGGCATGGAAGAAATCGTCTGTCTCGGAGTTTTCAGCAACGGAGAAGCAATATATCAACGTGCCAACTAAGAAAGCGTATGTGTGGAAACAGAAATCGTCTTGAAAATACATTTTCAATGGAGGAATGAACGATGACCAGTTTGGAACGTTATGATATGCCGTCTGAAATTATGGAAAACGTAAAGGGTAAGCTGAGATTTTATACCGTGCTGAAGTATGGTCAACACATCATTGTTGATAAGAAACTGCACGTTGTTACACTTGGAAATGGTCTGATGTTTCAGATTGTCCGTGATATTCTCGGAGGCGTATGGGCCGTTTATATCGGGCAGAAATGAGGATAAATAATAGGAGGAAGAAAAATGGAAAATGAAAACGTGTATCAGCGTAACGGTTACGCAAATAGAAAAGAGTATTTGAAGTCAATGGCAGAAGAATTTGGAATCCCGTTTGGTGTTGTTAAGATAACTGCCGATATTCTCGGAGAAAATGAGGATTTTGACGGACTGCTGACGGAGCTTGAAGAACTTGAAGATATGTATGCTTGACAGTAACTTTTGTACGAATTGACAATCATATAAGGAGGATACATTATGAAGTACGTAATCAAGTTGGAAAGAGTTGTTACAAAACAAGTCGTTATTGACGCTCAGAGCTTTTGTGAAGCTTTGGAAAAGCTTCGCAACGATGATACTGAATGTGAATTTGAAGAATTGGAAAATCCGGATGCATACAACGGATTTGCATACGTTTCATTCAAGTCGTTTACAGGAGAAGGCAATCAGCGTTTGATTTGTAACATCGATGACCTTTCTCAGTATCTCGGTGTGCCAGTACACAAAATCGAAAAGTACCTGTATCAAAACACAGAATGTGGAATGGCTATTGAATTTGACAGAAAAGGCATCACGTTAGTTGGTCATGTGGAGTGTGATTGTAAATGTGATGTTAGCCCGTCAGCAACGCTCACCTACCCTTTCACCGTGAAAGATTTTAAGAACACTGTTCATGAGTTGGAACTTGAAGCTGATGCAATTTGGCACGATGTAAACGGATACGGAGAGGATGGAGGATTGGAATAATGGCTATCGCAACATTTATTACTATGGACTCTCATCTGTACTACATGGTGAAGGATTATGCCATTCGGAAATATGAGGAATCCAAAGGAAACAACACAACAAGAACAGGATACAATCGTGTCAAGCAAAAGGTATTGAATACATATTTTAAAAGGTATGAAGCTAAGGTAAAAGAGCTTGTGACGGAATATATCAATGAACGTTTCCCGCTACTAAATGGAATGGCTTTTTCTGTAAAGATTAAAGAAGAAATGTTCAGCGATATGCCGATGGTTGTCATTGAAAGTTTGGATTGGTGTTATGCCATGTCAAACGCAGACTATGATATCTTCCATCAGAACGTATATGCCTTCCTGCATGAGAGAACAGTGTATGTAAACGGAAACAGAGAATGGAAAATGTGGGAGGATAAAAACGCACAAGAGACGATGGAGGAAATAAGAACATGGAAACTGTGATTGGGATTATCCTGCTGATTATCACTTATATCGTGGAAAAGATAAAGATGATGCGTTGAAAATGCATTTTCAACAGAGATTGAAAGTGAGGATGAAAAATGAAAACGATTTATGTCGCAAAACGAATCGGAAAATATGAAATCATTGACATTTCGGTTAGTGATAGTATTGCGGACGCAGAGTGTGACGCACGATTCGATAGGGCACATCTGATATATCGTGAAAGAGAGACATATCAGCATTTTGTCTATGCATACAAAGCACCGGATTATGTCAATGACGTTGAAAGCTTTACGGATTGGCAGGAGCAGGATTATTGTGACCCGTTTGACTGTTGGATTGTTTACACAAAAGGAGAGCTTGTAGACCTTTCTGACCACCTTAATTGGGATGTAACAAGTAAAAAAAGATTTGATTGATAGTCTGAAAAACAATTGGACTTATCAACTAACGAAGACTGAAATTTCTATTCTATATGAACTCATGGTCATAAATGGAGAATATGCAGATTGAAAATGTATTTTCAAAAGGAGTGTGCAGTATGGAAAAGAAAAGCGGAAAGAATATTTACCTTTTGTACACGTATAACCCTTGCCCTGTACAAAAGAAACTGATTTTTACTACAACAAGCGAAGCTGTTCTTGTGGGTCAAGTCAAGAAGATGATAAGGCGTGGCGAGGCGTTTTGTGGAGAACGATATTGGAAGGTAAACGCTCAGATACATAACTTTAACCTGTACTATAAACACTTTGGGTTAACAAGAGCTATGGAACAATGCTGGGAAATTTTACTGGTTATCATGCAGAATGGAGTTGAAGGAGGCATAGCATAATGCAACACATGAACAGAACGAAGCTGAAGCTTTGCAGAATCGCAGAAGTGCGTGGAGTCAGAGGCATGAATTACATTGTTTTGAACAACAGAATTTATGTGGACGATTGTGGAAACAGATATATCAAAGAAGATGGTAGGTATGTTGATATCAGTACATTTAAAAATACAAGTACGTTTCACGCCTGTGAATACGATGACGATTAATACATAATTAACTGGAGGTCTGGAGAGTGTACGACTTACTTATCGGGTGGTTAATTGGATTAATTATTGGCTTTGCCATCCTTTATGGGATTGAACGATTTGTCAATCGTTTTTGGCGGGATGCAGATGAAAATGTTCATTATAGAAGGGAGAACAAATAATATGAGAGAAGAAGATTTGGAAAGGCCGAATCCTTTTATTGAAGAAGATGAGTATTACGATGAGTGTGAAGAAGATGAGGAAGAACAGACCCGCAGTAAATTCGACAACGTGAACATTGATGATTACAGAGACTCCACCATCAACGTTGCGGAATTATTGGAAGCAATCAGAGATACTTTTGGAGCGTTAGATGATGAGCGTGGGTGTTACGATTATGCACACGATATTTGGCTGTCTGTTTATAACATCGTTGGAATCATCAAGAATGTTGCCCAAAGGTGCGAATAAGGAGGGTTTTGATTATGACAACCATTACTATGCTCCACTTTACTCATGAAGAACAGCACGAAATCCCGTATCAGATTATAGGAGAAACTGTTAATACTTCACGTTGGAAAACATCAAGTAGAGCGTGGGCGTACAGTCAGTTCTTCTCGGAAAATGAACAAATAGACATTTGTGAATATAAGATTAAGTCTAAAGCGACCCGATGGTATCTTGACAAGAATGGATTCCCTAAAGAGGGGTATTCGATGACCGCAGAAGAATTTTCTTTGTGGCTAAAGCTTGCGAGGTTCTGTGCTGAATTTTTTGATGAACAGGAGGCATGAATGATGAAGCTTAAGGAAGCTTTTACTAAAAAGAAGGCTTTATCGGAAATGGAAAGAACGGCTGGTCAAAACGGAATGGAAGACCTATATATAGAAATCAATGAAAGGTTTAACGAACTTTTGACCAAAATTGATGATGAAGGAAGAACATTTTCTGCATTACTTAATGCATATACAAGAATGAAGGAGTGCGACAACGATTACATTTGTATTAGAGATTGTATGTTTTCAAACATCCATGAATTTGTCGAAATTCTATCGGATAATGGATTTACTGAGTTTGTATATGCATCAAAGACTTGTTCTTGGGCTAATGAACTGTACAGATTACAAGAACATGGATTGACGTTTGGTAATTTTGTAATGTTGAGCGGAAATTCATATCACTCAAATGAATTTGGAATCGTTGTTCATATTAACAAAAAGGAGGAACAGTGATGTTTTGTCTATTTAGGCTTGCATTTTGCGTTAATGTAATTTCAATTGTATTTAATACAGTTGATTTATATAACAAGCTTAACGCTCAAGACATTGAAGCTATTATACCATTAGTTATTGTTTCAGCTAATGTCTTTGCCTGTTATATGGTTGGCAGAGAGCTTCTTATAAGGTTTATTGGAAAATATGGCGTTGGAGGAAATAAGGATGCTGACGAATGAGCAGAAAAAAGAGCTGAGAGAAATGTCCAAAGAAAGGAAACGCCTTTATAACTGTGGGCTTTCATCTCTTGAAGAATGTATTCGTTATACCCACGATGAATGGAATGAAAAGCATGACAGTTGTGATTCTTGCGAATTGTGGACAATATGCTGGGACAGAGATAAGGAAGCATATGTCGCAAAGTATCTGTTAAGAAGGGAACGATAAATATGGAAAAGAGCATCACCCGTGTCGTTGAGAAACGTGAAATAGACCTTGTTACCTTTATTAAAAAATACATGAAGAAGATTACCGATGAAGAAATATCGGAAGCTGTCTATAAGAATGTCGTGCTTGGAGAAGTGTTTGAATTCTATATGGTGATGAAGAATAACTATCCAGTAAAATGTAAGGCATATATGACTGCAACCCCGTTTGGCATCAGCGAAGCAACGTTGTTTATCATTGGTGAGTTTGACAGCGTTGTGACCGGATACAGATTTGAAACAGGAGAAATCACAAGTGTCGCTTGGTGCATCAGACAATTCAGAAACAAACAGGATTATTTTGATAGTTTTTATGTAGAGGTGAAGAAATAATGTATCAGTTTGACATCGCCTGCCACAGCGGGTGTTATGAAATTGAAGGAGTTGATGTACGGCACGGAATTTCAATGAGCATCTTTCAAACGTCAAACAAGCGTTTAGCCACGCTTCTCTGTAAAAGCCTTTCCCATGCACATCCGTCTCAAGTTGTTGATGTTGTCAAGGGATGGACTGGCGAGACTGATAGACATGAATTGGAGCGTCTTAACGGGATTCTCAACAACGGAAAATTGTTTTATCGTCCATTAACAGATGATGTTATTGCTGAGACGGAGCTGTACGCTGACTATAAGTCTGCCAACGTGAAAGAACTTTGGAGTGCTTGGATTAACAGGAAAATCAATGACGGAAAACTTGCAAAGAAGATTCCTTTGCTTGAGTGCTGAGGAAAAATATGGATTCTATTTGCCCATTGTTTAAGGATTGAAAATGTATTTTCAACAGAATATGGAGGTTACAATTATGCCTAAAGTGAACAAAGCAAGCATTTGTTTCTATGGTTACACAGACACCATGAGTGGTGCGGAGAAGGTGCGTACCGAAAACGCATTGTCAACCCGCAAAATTGGAAAAGTAACATATAAGTTAGTCAACTACAACAATGTAGCCTATTCCTATACTGAGTACATCAGACAGATGCTGAAAGATGGTCTGACTTTGCGTGAGGATAACAGTGGCAAGCGTACTGAGTACAGCCTTGTTTACCCTAATGGTTTCTATATTGAAATCACAAAAACGCAGTATGGATTTGCCAAATACCTTCTTGAGAATGGATTTGTTGATGACGAAAAAGCTTATATGTTTCAGAATGAAATTGTAGAGAAGCAGAAGCAAGCAGAAGAACAGGCAAAATCCATACAGGAAGAAACGGAACGGAAACAACAGGAATGGCTTGAACGGAAAGAAAGTTACGACCATAAGGTTGGAATTTACGATACATACACGGAGAAGAATTTTCCCCATGCCGTTGATATTGCCCATATAATTGCAAGCAAAGAAGGCTTCTCATATAATGCACAAAATCTGCGTGTGCTTACTCTGCTAACACATCCGGAACTTATCAATGATTCGGGGACTCGGAATTTTTATGAGGAAGAACTTGGCGAATTGTTGAATAGACATAACCACATCAGCCGAAAGCTTTTCACGGAATATTCGGGTATTGCCATTGGAAATGTTGATGATGCAGTAAAGACTTGGATGGATAATCCAGTTGTTATGCTTCCTCAGAAAAAGGCAAGCGAAAGTGCTGGCAGAACTGTTTTGCAGAAAGCGATTGATGGAATCATCGCAGATAATGGATGCGATTGTAGACTACCCGAGGGTGCGTTCATGCGTGGCGACCAGTTTATTATCTTCAACGCCTATCGGGCCTTCCATTTGAACGAAAAAGTAGATGGTATCCACATGGTTGACGGGACTCCGTTTGATAAGGAAAAGGCTTTGTTTGATAGGTTCTCAAGCACGACAGATAGAAAAGAAGTCATTATCCCCCACTCATACAAAGAGATGTCTGATTGGAAAAAGAACAACAAAGGTATGCTGTACGGGCTTGTTGATGCATATCCAACGGGAGACAGAAAAACGCATGGTTTCATCAATCCGAAGTATCTTGAAGAAGCCTTGCGGATTCTTGGTTTAGATGTGATTGCCTACTTCTGCAAAAACTGGTCTGTGTACCTTTCTTCGCCAAAGGGAGAAGGCGTTATCTTATGCGTCCGTTCTGTGGATGGTGTGATGCGCTGATTGAAAATACATTTTCAAAAGGAGAATTATTATGAAACTGAAAAGTGTTCCAAAAGAGTACAGAGAACTTGCTCTCAACACAATCTTGTCTCATTTGAATACGTTTGTTGAAGAATTTAACAGAGACGATTCCGTTGAACATGCCACACTAAAACCATACACAAAAGACGATGAAATCGTAAAGGATTACATTGAAGCCATTGAAACTTGGGCTGTATGGCAAGACACGTTGTCTGGCAGGCTCTATTTTGAATTTGACATGCCCGATTATGAGGAGACTCGTTACTTTAAAGTTGTTTGTGGTTCATGGGGGTGTAGTTATGAACAGTTGTAATTATCGTTTCAAAGATACAAGCAAAATTCAAAGAACAATAAGAATGGCGAGACGCAACGACAGCGGGATTGCATACGCAGACAAGCACACGATGCGATACAGAACTTCCGATGAAAGACATAAGCTGTATGTGCGCAATAGTTATGGAATGATAAGTTTTTATCTGTACCGTGATGTTTATGGAAGGGGTGGTTACTTTGGCTGAGTTCATAGAAGTAATTAACGCAAGCAAAAAAATGTGCGAAGAAAAAGAGCAATACAAAGGGAAGTGCGATTGCCCATTCTTTGTTGAGTATGGAATATGTTCTCAGATTTATGGATGTACACGGATGACAGATGCATTTCAAAATCCGGAAAAGTTTGAAAAAATAATTGATGACTATCAGAATGGAAAGGACAAATATGATACAGGAGGAAGTACGGAATAATTTCGTTGACACTTCAGTTACTAAACGTTATAATAACCCCGTATCACCGAAGCGTGGCGATATCTATATTGTAGATTTCGATGGCATCGGCTCTGAACAAAAAGGAAAAAGGCCAGCAGTTATTGTTCAGAATGATGTTGGGAACGAAAAATCTTCAACTGTTATCGTTGTGCCGCTAACTTCAAGATTAAATAAGCATGAATTACCAACGCACGTTTTTCTCAGCCACGATAAAACATCTCTGAGAACCGACTCCGTGGCACTATCTGAGCAGATGCGTGTCGTTGATAAGAGCAGGCTTACCTATCACGTTGCGACAGTCAATTCGGATGATATGCAAAGAATTAACAATTCGATTCTTATAAGCTTGGGGTTGATGTAAGATGTCTGAGTACAGCGAACTGAAGTTTTATGATTTAGTCAAAGAAGCGGAAAGCAGTTTGGGAAAACCTATACGTGAATTTACACGTAAGGAGTATCTTGATTTGCTTTTCGACAAGGTTGGCGTATCTATTTCTTCATATACTGCACTCAAGAAAACAATCATCACGATGTCTGATAATGATGAAACCGTTATCAGTACAGTGAATAGTATCAAGTATGCAAATGTCGCACATAAGGATGCTTATGGAAGTTCCTATTTCAAATCGTATCATGACATGATGAAGGTTGCGAGAGAGGCCGCTCAGAAAACTTCAATTGAAAGAGATTGTGATGTGCGTATTTTTGATGTAACTCTTGCCACTGTTACATTGGCTTGGTATGGAGTAAAGATTAACGACTGCGTAACAATGAGGAAGCGTGATGTACTTAGCACATCTGAGCTTGTTCTGCCAACCGGAGGAACTATTGCCCTGTGTAAAGAAGCATATGTGTTTCTGACGGATTACATCAATGCAGAAGGCTATTTTTCATTCCGTGGAATGGAGCGTTGGATGCCGTATCAGCCATCTGCGTTCATCCTGCGAACGGGCAAATCAATGCAGTGTTCTGTGCAGACGATACGTACAGGAATTTCGAGATACTTGCAATCAGAAGAAAAGAAGATAACTTATGATAGCGTATACTGGTCGGGTGTATTCTCACGTATACACGATTATGAAAAAAGGCATGGTAGAATATACGTTCCAAACCCGTTAAACCAAGAGGACAGAGCGGAATTCATGAGCCTCATGTCAACTCTGATTGGTGATAGGGTAAACGGAGATTACGACATTTACGCAAAGTTTAAGCTGTACAAAGCGTATAGGAAATTCTTCTATAATGAATAACAATCAATTGCCATCCGTACAGGATGGCTTTTTTAGTGGCATATGATTTTTGAAAATACATTTTCAACAAAATGTTGTCAGAAAAATGCCGACTTTTCAAACACTATTTAAAAAACCAATGATGGTAAAGCAAATCTACTAAACAACAACAAATAGCAAGGAGTATCAAAAAATGGAACAAGTGTGTAATTCCAAGAAAACAGCCAATTGTGATGCCGTACTTGAGAGCTTAAGTCAAACAGTAAAGAGGGTTAAACGTGTCGATTTTGTGTTTGAGAACTGCGAGGTATTAACTGTATTAGGTAGCTCACCTCGGATACTACTTTCAAATCTGCACTTTGGCGATGGATATAAAAACCTTCATCCGGAAAAAGTGAGAATCATCTTTGAAGGCGATAGCTACAAACATAATAATAAAATTCTCATGAATCGCCTTTTACAATTCAGAGACCTTACATATATCAGAATTGTTTGTGATGACGGAGATGTGTGGTACAGCGTCTTGATGCCGTGGAGTGAATACGACAGTGAAGAAAATACATATCAAAAAGTGTACATCGGATTGAACAGAATGATTGTTGATGTCATTAAGTCCGATAATATCGCATCGTTAAGAACGTTCAACAATGACGGCACTATGAAACGGACAACAATAAAAGATTTGTATAACTGGGCTTATGACCACGATGCACTGTATCTGCCCGTAGGAATCCGTTTTCAAGACAGTGGTGGCATGTATGCTGGTGACAGTTGGAGTGAATGTCACGACAAAGTGGCTTGTAGCATTGAAGTTGATGAGCATGGCGATAAATACGTTGTTCTCACATAAGGAGTGTATAGGTATGAGTGACTGGATAAAGTGTTCAGATAAAATGCCCGAAGAATATGAAAGCGCATATGGGTCAATAAAGCGGTCTGATTATGTGCTTGTTGTTGAGGCTCATCAAAATGGAGAAAGAACTGTTGGTATTGCTCGCACGTTGGATGGCACATGGGATGTAATTGTGTATCCACCCTGCACTGTTACACATTGGATGCCCTACCCAGAGCCTCCCAAGGAGGTAATTGATGATGGACAATGATTATGAGATTGATTCGTGCGGTTGGATTGACCCCGATGGAAAATTTATCCCATGCAAATCATATGAACATAGTATGATTGCTTGGGAAATCCTTCAAGAGAAAGGGTTACAGGCAAGGTACAATCAAACGTGTGACGATGCCATCGAAGAACTGCTTGGTTATATTAAGGTATATCGTGACTTCGCAACACATAAATTGAATGTAGGCTTTGTTTCCCCTGCAACATCAGAACAAGTAAACACCATAAAACGCATCAAAGGTAATGCCTATCAGTATTATGTTGATGACTTGGAATGTATGGTTTTCAACTGAGACGGAATCCTGTTTGTAGAGAGTGCGAAAGCAAATTTGAACTGATTTATGAGAGTGAGGATGGTGTACAATGCGGTTAATTGATGCGGACAAAATAGACGAAGTTGTCAAGCCGTGGAGCGAAGAAATGGATTATAACTGCGTCACGATAACTGACGCACGGAAGTTGGTTCTGAACGCAATAAACAGGATGGCTACCGTTGATGCGGCTCAAGTTGTTCATGCTCATTGGGTTCGTTGTAAAGGAGATTCTGGCCTCTGGTATTGTTCTCGTTGCAAAATAAATATCCGATACAACCCTAATCCTAAAACGTATCAGTACACACGACAGAAAAGAAGCATCAGCGACTATCACAAATTTTGCAGATATTGTGGTTCACGCATGGACGAACAGAAGGGCAGTGAACAGAATGCCGTGCTTTAATATCGGTGGTGCGTTTTATGATGGCGTGATAGAAAGAGTAGCAGATTGTTTAATCATGACAAGGCGTCTACCACCGTTTGATAAACACGCCGATACCTATCAGATTTGGGCTAAATGGCGTGATTGGTGGGGAGATGAATTTGACTGGACACTAATCTCATTCGCTCCCACAAAAGATGTGGCAGACAAAAGATTCGACACGATTCGGCAGAATTTGAATCATGGTTGGTCGATTTATGAGCCTTTCATTGATGTAAAAATTTTAAAAGGACGGTGAACATGATGGAACTAATTGACAGAAATGCACTTAAAAAGTGCGCTTACGATTCCGAACAATGGTATGGCAACAGAAAAGGATTCCACAATCAAATGGTTGTAGATGTTGAAGATATTGACGATGCACCTATCATTGATGCCGTTCCGGTTGTTTGCGCTCACTGGATTTGTACAGATGAAACATTCAACATCTGGCGATGTTCATCTTGCAGAGAAGAATGGACGCTGAACGATGGAACGCCGAAAGATAATAACATGAACTATTGCTTTAACTGCGGGTCACGCATGGATGGAAAGGACGGCGAACATGATGGATGATGTAGCAATCATCATGATACTTATCGTGCTTGTTGCAATTTATACCATTTGCTTTCTTGCTTACGATATTCTCAAGGGCATACGGAAAGAGATTCGTAATTTGCGTTGTTCGATGCTTGCCGAATTTAGAGCATTACATGGCATTACAGACGATATGAAAGATATTCCAATAAGAGATTTAAGAATGTGGAATGAACTATCAGAAAAAGCATCGAAGGATGGTGATTCAGATGCGGTTGATTGATGCGGACAAGTTAAAACATGAAATTCGTGAAACATACGAGTATGAGTTCCCGACTGCGAGTGGAGGATTCCATGAGTTTGTGACAAAAATCATTCCGAACATAATAAGAAATATGGAAACGGTTGATTCAGTGCCTGTTGTTCATGGGTATTGGACGAGATACGAGGTTGATGTTGCAGAACATCCTTGGCATTGTTCGCATTGTGGTTGGCCTCCTCCGAAGCACGTTTGCCACATTGAAGATATGGAATACTGCTCCCATTGTGGCACAAAGATGGATGACGTTGATGAGGCACAGAGAGATTATGAGATGGCTGTTGAAATGCAGGAATATTGTGAGCAATTTGAACCTACTTATAATCCCGAAGATGGAAGTATGTGATGGAGGCAAATTGTGGATGACAAATAAATCCAAATATTGCTGATGAAGTTATGAAGAATGGAGAACGGCATGGCAAGATTTGTTGACATTGAACCGTATGATAAGCTGGGCTATCGCCATTTAATTCGGTTGACAGGTGGAAGTGTTGAGACCGCAGTATATACTCCGGTTGACGAAATACCAACCGTTGATATTATCGAAGCGGCAAAGAATGACGAGGAAATTGCAACGGCAATTGAAAAGCAAGTGCCTATGAAGGTAAAGATAATTGACAATCATTGGCATCTTTGCCCGAGATGCTTTAAACAATACGGCTTCAGCTATGACATCTTAGTTGGTATGACGGGTTTGAAAACAGGAAAGTGTTATTGCCTTAATTGCGGACAGCTTATTGATATGGGATAAGTGCGAAGGAGTTGATGAATTGTGGCAAATAGTTGTGTAACATCAACTGACCCTAAGTTCACATGTGGAGCATGGAACAAGAAGAAAAGTAATTGAGGCTGACGAATGAGTAATGCAAAAGAAACAAAGCAAAATGTGATTGACATAGTTAACAATGCGATTGATATAGCCCGTGCAGAATGTCTATCGCATGATTACTGCTCGATATGCCCATTTTATGACAGTCATCGAACCGCTTGTGAGTTTGGGTGCAGTCCAATGAATTGGCATCATGTAGGAGATGAGAGAGAGTTTGGGAAAGATTAACAGGGAAGCCATATATAAAAAGTATGGCGAGAGATGTGCCTACTGCGGTAGACATATATTATTTGCTGATATGCAAGTTGACCACATGTACCCGCAACGTTTGGGTGGCTCTGACAACATGGAAAATCTGATGCCGTCTTGCAGACGATGCAACCATTACAAAAGAGCTAATCCACTTGAAACATACCGTTCGATGTTGATGGATGTAAAACACAAAATCCTTGATACATACCTTGGAAAAATTGCTCTTGATTATGGAATGATTGAACTTGAAGATTGGGACGGAAAATTCTATTTTGAAAGAGGTTATACAAATGAGTCATCTTCTGAATAAAAAGAAATGCTTTGAAAAAGCAAAGTGGGTTGGGAACTATTACACTTGTCCTGTATGCGGCAGGAATATCGCCATCGGATTCAATAACAGAATCTTCCCGTTCCCCCGCTATCAAAGATGTAATGAATTGCTTGATTGTATTCCGACCCAACCTCCTTGGTTTACACAGCAACCCGCTGACGAATTAAAGGATTTCATGATTGAAGCATTAAAACATCTTCGTGATAAATCCGTCTTCTCAGATGATGAGCAGACGGATTTTTCATATATAACAACAAATGAAATGGAGGAAACTGTAAATGTCTGAGGTTAAGAAACGCTATGATGATATCTTTAACACGCTGTTTGCTGTTGACTGCTCCGATAAAGTCAAGCAGGCCAATGGTCACAGCTATCTTTCGTGGGCGTTCGCTTGGGGTGAAGTCAAGAAGCTGTATCCCCGTTCGTTCTATACCGTGTATGAGCGACATTCTGATGATGGAAATGACATCCCCTACTTTACTGATGGAAGAACTTGTTGGGTAAAGACGGGCGTTACTGTTGTCAGCGAAGAAGAAGCGATTGAAATGATTGAGCGTCTTCCCGTTATGGACAATCGCAATAACAGCATCCCGCTTGATAAGGTCACGAGTCGTGATGTTAACGATACCATTCAGCGTTCCCTTACAAAAGCGTGTGCAAGACATGGACTTGGCTTGTTTGTTTATGCTGGTGAGGATGTCCCCGAAGAACGTAAACTGCGTGATGAGCAGGAAGAAAAACTTGCGATGGAGATTGAAAATAAGCGTGAAAGCATCATCAAGCTCGCTCAGAAGAAGATTGCTGACGGTGTTCCGAAAGAAACTGTATACGACATCATTCGTAATCTGAATAATGATGACCCGAACCCCAACTCTATCAGCGATATTGCTGTCTTGGATGCGGTCTTAGCCGCAATTAAAAAGATTAAGAAGGTTGATAAACAATGACATCTGAATCTCGCATCAAAGTTTTCAAAGAAGAACTGAATTGGATTGGCGATAGCACGATTCGGGAGTTTACTTCAGAAGCACTGACTAAGCTTCCGGACTATTTCTTTGAAGTTGCCGCCAGTAGCACTGGGAAGTACCATCCTTCGTATGCTCTTGGCCTTGGCGGTCTTGTACGCCACACAAAGGCGGCTGTTGCGATTGCCAAAGACCTTCTCAGTCTTGAGATGTACAGCAAATTTTCCAATGAGACACGTGATATGATTCTTTCCGTTCTGATTCTTCATGATGGTATGAAGCACGGGTTGAATGGAAGTAACTATACCGTTGCTAACCACCCCGTTGTGATTGCAAACTGGCTTGTTGACACGATGAAGATTGATGAGCGGTTTGACCCTGCATTTGTTGAATTCTACCTCGGGGCTATCGAGTCCCATATGGGTCAGTGGAACACTGACTACAAGACGAAGGAAGTAATCATGCCGAAACCTACAAATGCCATCGATAAGTTTGTTCACCAGTGTGATTACCTTGCCTCCCGCAAGTACCTTGAAGTGAATTTTAGTGCCATCAATTACGATGGAGACAGAGTATAAGGAGATGTTGTCCTATGATTATTGCCCGTAACGATATGCCCTTCAAATGTTATATGACTGTTTGGAGTCTGACCGCCGCCGAAAAGTATACTGATGCACGTACTTCCACGTCTGAGAAGAATCAGAACAGTGGTGAATACATTAACTCCAATTGGTTCGTCCGTTTCCTTGGTGAAGCCCATAAAAAGGCTCAGACCTTGGAGGTGAGAGACAGAATCATCGTGAACAGCATGAAGTTCACCAACGAAACTTACACGGCGAAGGATGGCTCAAAGAAAAGCTCCTTGAAGATTCTTATCTTTGACTTTGATGTACAGGATAAAGATGGGAACAATACAGCTCCTGCAAAACCCGCTCCCAATGCCAAGAAGCCCGCAGAAAAGAAGGCGACAGAAGAAGATACCAACGCTTATGATGAACTTCCCTTCTAATGAGGTGTAGACATGGTTGAAAATACATTTTCAAAGAACGAGTTTATTCTTGATGCTTTCATATGGTCGTTCAGCCGTGTCAATACTTACGCCACCTGTCCTCGGGCATTTAAACTTCAATACATAGACTGCAAGTCAA
The DNA here is from genome assembly GCA_045627145.1 of Ruminococcus sp. Lineage (GTDB taxonomy): Bacteria > Bacillota > Clostridia > Oscillospirales > Ruminococcaceae > Ruminococcus. The sequence goes on from JAZQND010000121.1 coordinate 20,137, forward strand.
AAGTGCAAAACGCATTTGCTGAGTGGGGGTCGCTCTGCCATAGTATTTTAGAGGGGTATTTCAAAGGAGATATACCCCTCTTTAATATGGAAGATGAATACAAGAAGCGTTATGACGAGTGCGTTCGTCATGAGTTCCCGATGACAAAATCAAAGAATCTGAACATCAGTTACTATGAATGTGGCGTTGAATACTTCAAACACTTCCATGACTTTGGTAGTAAATATGAAGTGTTGGGTGTTGAGCAAAAGCTGACGATAGACGTTGGAGAATACAAGTTTACTGGATTCATTGACTTGATTCTCCGTGATAAGCGAGATGGTAAAATCATCATCGTTGACCATAAATCCAAGTCTGATTTCAAGAGTAACGCAGAGCTGTCTCATTATCTGTTGCAACTGTACTTGTATTCCAAGTATATCTATGACACATACGGAGAGTACCCGAAGGAACTATGGTTTAATATGTTCCGTGCTGGCGGCATCGTTAAGTGTACATTTGACGAAGATGAATACAAAAAGAGTTGTGAGTGGTTCGTTTCAACTATAAAGCAGATATATATTGACGATAAATTTGTTGATAAAGTCTATACTGAGTACATGACAAAAGGCAAAGATATCGCTGATTACAAGCTCAATGACTATTACTGCAATAACATTTGCTCAGTGCGAGAACACTGTAATCGCTGTAAACAGGGGGATGCTAATTTTGCTGATTGAACATGAATTGATAGAGCGAGCCAAAGAAAAGCTCGGGGATGAAACTCCGGATATGATTGCTGAACTGCTTCATATTGACGGATATGACCCTAAGAGACAGAGAGGTTTGTGTCCGTTTCATTCAGAAGACACGCCTTCATTCATCTACAATCCTAAGACTTATTCATACCATTGTTTCGGGTGCAACGTTAACGCAGATATCATTGATGCGTTTACACACTCCGGACTTACATACATCGAATCTGTACAGAAGCTTTTTGACTTAACAAATGTAAAGTATTCGTTTGGCGAACATGGCGTAAAGACAAAGGCAGAATACAGATATCCTCACGATGAACCCGATGGTGACAAATCAAAGGTCTATGAATATCTCGGCAAGCGTGGTATATCGAACGCAATAATTGACTACGCTGGTCTGAGGCAGGATGCGGACGGGAACATTGTCTTCAGATTCTTCGATACGAACGACACGTTGACGATGGTCAAGTATAGACCGTCACGGAAGGTACAGCACGGAGAAAACAAAACATGGTGTCAGAAGGGGGCAGACACTTGCCCCCTTCTTTTTAATATGAACCGTGTAAGCCCCGACCAGCCTCTTGTCATTACGGAAGGAGAGGTCGATTGTCTGTCTGCGATTGAGTGTGGTTGGCAAAATGCTGTGTCTGTGCCGCTCGGGGCGAACAATACTCATTGGATTGAGCAAAACTGGGAGTGGCTTCAGCAATTCAAGTCAATCATCCTGTGTGGCGATAATGACGAAGTTGGTCAGAAGATGATTAAGGATGTTAGCTATCGCCTCGGGTCTTGGAGAACGAAGATTGCCAACCTTCCCACAACCTTTACAAAAGAAGATGGGACTATCGTTCCTGTAAAAGACTTGAACGAAGTATTGTATTGGTATGGCAAAGAGAAGGCCCTTGACTGTATCGTTCACGCAAAAGATTCCCCTGTTGAATCTGTTGTTGACTTCTCTGATATTAAGGAAGTTGACCTTGATGAGATTGATGGACTGTATACGGGGATTAAGGATTTCGATATTGAAATGATGCGTCTGTTTTACGGCACATTCAATATTGTGACGGGCGTAAATGGTGCAGGAAAGAGTTCGTTTCTGTCTCAACTTGTGTGTCAGTGCATGGAGCAAGGCCGTGATGCATGGCTGTACTCTAAAGAACTGCCTAACTATATGTCAAAGAACTGGATTAACTACATTCTTGCTGGAGCAAGAAATGTGGAGTCGTTTACAACCATTAAAGGTGCTGTTTACTACAAGGTAAAGCAGGAGGCAAAGAGTGCCATTGATGAGTTCTACAAGGGACGGCTCTACATTTACAAAGACGGTTTTGAAAACTCTGTTGAAGCCATTGAGCAATCAATGGAAGACAGCGCACGGAAGTTTGGATGTAAGCTTTTTATCATCGACAATCTGACCGCTATCAACCTCGGGGCTGGTGGAGATGATAAATGGGAGAAGCAAGTTGACCTTGTAAACTATCTGATTGACTTTGCGAAAAAGTATAACGTTGTTGTCATCCTTGTTATCCATCCCAAGAAAATCGAAACAATGAGACGGTTGCAGAAATTTGATGTTGCAGGCTTTGGCTCTATCGTTGACCTCGCCCACCGCCTTATTTCCCTGTATCGTGTTACCCCGCAGGATAAAAAAGGAGAACCCAAGAGAAACGGCATTGGCTTCTACAAAGAGCCGATTAAGTACGATGTCATCTTGGATGTTTTGAAAGACAGATTGCGTGGTCGTGAAAACCTTTCGATTGGCCTGTATTACGACAAGCCTTCGAGACGGTTCTATACAACACCCGAAGAATACAATCTGCAATATGCTTGGGACAAGACAAAGTATGGCTCGCCTCTCCCCTATCCGCACGAAGATGACGAGCAGAATGAAGTATTCGGACAGATTAACCGTTGAAAATGTATTTTCAAATTGAAGTGACATTGAAGTGACATTGAAGTGACATTGAAGTGACATTGAAGTGACTTCAATCAGCGTGGTCTAAGGAGATGATAACAATCGGTAACTATGTGCCGTACCACATCCATTCTGATATCAGTAACGCAACAACAAATGTTGACTCAGTGACAAAGTTCAAAGATTATATTGCAAAAGCAAAAGAGCTTGGTATGAAGGCTTTCGGCTTTTCTGAACACGGCAATATCTTTGAGTGGTATTTTAAGAAGCTCGCCATTGAAGAAGCAGGCATGAAGTATATCCATGCCTGCGAAGTTTATCTTACAATGCACGAAGATGCAAAGGTTAAAGATAATTATCACTGCGTTTTGATTGCAAAGAACAGGGATGGTTTTGAAGAACTAAACAGACTTGTATCGGCGGCGTTCAATCGTTCCGATAATCATTTCTATCATACACCTCGCATCTATATGTCTGAGCTTGAAAAGACATCTGATAACATCATCGTCACAACTGCTTGTATTGGTGGTGCATTGGCTTCAGATAAGGAAGATGATAAGTATAAGTTTCTGATGTTTGTCATCAACAACAAGAATAGGTGCTTCCTTGAGATTCAACATCATCAAGATATCAAGCAGTGCGAGTACAATAACCAGCTTGTTGAATGGTCAAAGAAGTATGGTGTCAGACTGATTGCTGGGACTGATACACACGCTCTTTCTCAAAAGCATCTTATGGGACGCAAGATTCTTCAAGAGTCAAAGGACATCAAATTTGCAGAGGAAGATAGATGGGATGTCGTATTTAAGTCTTTTGACGAACTTTGTGAAGCCTATCGTAAGCAGGGTTCTTTGGAAGAAGAAGTGTGGATGACTGCGATTGAGAACACCAATGTCATGGCTGATATGGTAGAGCCTATCGAGATTGACACGAGCAACAAGTACCCGAACATATACGATAACCCCGTTGAGATGTTCAGAAAAATCGTCTATGAGGCGGCTGAGAATCACCCCTATGCCATAAAGCGGCACGGTCGTGAGAAATTGTTCGCACGTATTGAGGAAGAACTTGCTGTCTATGAAAAGACGGGGGCTGTACCTTATATGCTTTTGAAGAACTATTTGACGCAGTGGGAGCGTGAGCATGGAATCTTCATCGGGTGCGGTCGTGGTAGCGTTTCTGGTAGCATGATTGCGTACCTATTACATATTACAGAGATGGATTCCATGAAGTTTGACCTTAACTTCTTTAGGTTTTTGAATCCTAATCGTGTGTCGCTTGCCGATATCGATAGCGACTACGGTGCAGAAGACCGTGACGTTGTTAAGTCTTTCCTATTGGATGACAAGCTGAATCTTCCCCGCATCCAAACCGCTGAAATCATAACGTTCAATACGATTGCAACAAAGGGTTCTATCCGTGATGTAATCAGAGCGTTAAACAAGAGAAGCGTCCAAGGTACATGGCCTTGTGAATACTCAAAGGAAACAGTAAGTGAGCTGTGTGATGCGGTTGATAATGATGGTACAGTTCCGGAGAAAGTTCGTGCAAAATACAGTGATGTCTTTGACTTCGTTGACATTGTTACTGGCACTATTGTAAGCATTGGTTCTCATCCTTGCGGTGTCCTTATCTCAGACCATGACTTGGCCTCTGAGGTTGGGTTGTGTACGACATCTGGAAGTAAGTACCCTGTTTCCTGCCTGTATATGTCTGAACTTGATGCCATGAACTTTGTTAAATGGGACTTGCTTGGTCTCGATAACGTAGCTCTCATCAATCAAACATGTAGCATGGCAGGCATAGAAAGGCTGACTCCAGACAATGTAGACCTTAACGATGAAAAGGCTTGGGATGCTATCAAGAATGATACAACCTGTATCTTCCAATGGGAGAGTGGTCAAGCATCAAACTTCCTCAGACGCTTTATGTCAAAGGAAGTTATTGAAAAAGCACGGTCACGTAACCCTAATTTTTCAATGATTAAGTGGATGTCATTTGGCAACGGTCTGCTAAGACCCGCCTGTGCGTCATACCGTGACGATGTTGCAGACGGCAACACTTTTGACAACGGCATCCCCGAATTGAATGATTTTCTCGCACAAGAAGCTGGACATGTTTGTATGCAGGAAACTATTATGAAATGGCTTGTCCAATTCTGCGGATATACACAGGCTGAATCAGATACGGTTCGCCGTGCAATCGCAAAGAAGAAAGGCACGGACAAGATTCTTCCAGAGATTGAACGACGTTTTGTTGAGTATGCTCCGCAACACTATGACATCACAACAGACAAGGCAAAGGAAGTCATTAAACCTTTCATTCAGACAATCATGGACGCTTCTGCTTATGCCTTCTCATGGAATCACTCTGATGCATATTCGTGCATTGGTTATATGTGCGGTTATCTGAGAACATATTACCCGCTTGAGTTTATTGCGTCTGCTCTAAATGTGTTTACTGATAACCAAGAGAAAACCGCAAACATCGTTGAATATGCACAGGAGCATAATATCAATATCCACCCGCCTCGCTTTGGATACTCCACTGATAAGTATTCAATTGATAAAGAGATGGGCGTTATCTATAAAGGCATCCACAGTATCAAGTACATGAACGCTCAGATGGCAAGAGAGCTTTATGAACTTGCCAATGAGATTAAACATGAACACTTTATGGATGTTCTTATTGCTATTGACAGTGAAACATCTATGGATGCCCGTCAGCTTGATATCCTTATTAAGCTTGACTACTTCTCAGATTATGGTAACGCAAATGAACTTGATGTAATCCGCTACTACTTTGACCTTTTTAAGAAGGGCGAAGCAAAGAAGATTTTGAATGACAAGGTTGCTAATCTCCCAGTAGCAAACTTTATTGCAAAGTATGCTACAAACAAGCTGAAGACTGGTGGAGATGCAAAGTCGTGGACAATCACAGATATGCATGGGCTACTTATTGAATGTGAAGAATTCACAAAGAGCCTTGGCATGAAGGATTACGACTTTGCAACAAAATGTCAGTGGCAGGAAGAAAACCTCGGGTATATAGACTTGACAACTGGCAAAGAGGAAGACAGGCGTAAGCTTCTTGTCACAGAAGTCTACCCCATGAAAAGCAAAAACGATGGTGCTGTGTGGGGATATGCAGTTTTCACTCGTAGTATCGGAAGCGGAAAATCATCTCGTCTTACAGTAAAAGAAAACTTGTATCACTATGACCCCATTCAAAAGGGAGACATCATTAACGCAAAACATGTTTACAAGAATCAATCCGGATATTGGTATTTGGATGACTATGAACACGTGATTGCTTGAAAATGTATTTTCAAAAAGGAGAAATTGACATGATTAAAATTCGCCGTGGCGTTTTTGAAACCAACTCCAGTTCAATCCATTCTATCTGTATTCAACGTAATCCTGTTGGTAATGTCCGTGGTATGTGCATTTACTTTGGTTTTGGCGAATACGGCTGGGAATATGAGTCCGTAGACCCTGCATCTTACCTCAGAACTGCTATGTACGAACTTGACATGGAAGATGAGTTCTGCGAACTGATTGAAAAGCTGACAGACAAATATGGCATTGAGTGTTCTCTTGGTCGTGAATTAGACGGTTATTTTCCTCACGGATACATTGACCACGGTGGGGAACTTGCAAGTTTTATCTCTTGCCTCTTGTCTGATGATGACCTTCTCCTCAGATATCTGCTCGGGAGAGACAGTTGTGTCTACACTGGAAACGACAATAGTGATGAAGAAGTGTATTCTGAATCCGATGAAACGCATGAAGTGTTTTGGAAGGGGAATTAATAATGAAGGTTATTGGTTCATACGAAAACGGTAACTATCAAGTTGTACTTCTTGAAGATGGCACAAAAATAAGACATAACAACAAAGACAACCTCACTCCAGCATTTCCGGAATCAATCGATATGAAGATTTGCAACCGTTGTAACATGGGCTGTCCGATGTGTCATGAACAGTCCGTCCCGAACGGCGAACTTGCAGACTTAAATAACCCGCTTCTTGACAGCCTGCACCCGTATACTGAGTTGGCTATCGGCGGCGGTAACCCGCTTGAACACCCCGAGCTTGAGAGTTTTCTTATGCGGATGAAGGAAAAGAAAGTCATCTGTAACATCACTGTACATTATGCACACTTTGTTGAAAACGCAGAGAAGCTTGCCGTGTGGAGCAAGCAGGGATTGCTCAATGGCATTGGAGTGTCTGTCAATAGGCCGCTCTCCCCAGCTGAGGTTGACATACTGAAGCAGTTCCCCAACCTCGTTGTGCATACCATCGCAGGCGTGACAACAGATGCAACATACAGTCATCTGTATGATAAAGGTTTGAAGTTGCTAATCCTTGGCTACAAAGACTTTGGTAGAGGCGTTGTTTACGGCAAATCTCACCCGTACCTTACCTTTGCTATTGATGAACTTGCCGACAGTTTGCCTTCCCTTGCAAAGCATTTTGATATAGTCAGCTTTGATAATCTTGCTGTCGAACAACTGAGGGTTAAGAACATTGTGTCTGAAGAAGAATGGGGTCGTTCTTATATGGGTGATGACGGGAGATTCACGATGTATGTTGACCTCGTTAAAAATCAATATGCTTTGAGTTCTGTTTCTACTCGACATGACATTTCATCGAATAACATTGATGACTTGTTTGATAATGTTGTTAATGAATCGCAGGGATAACAATGATAAAGATGATTTTTACAGACTTTATGCAGGCCGTACAGTACGCAGATGAAAATTGTGTTGAGTTTACAATCACACACACTGGGGATGTATGGGTCTTAAGTGGTAAAAAGAAAGGGAATTGAGTATGGAAAATAGATGCGTAAGCTGTGGCTCAATCATTCCGGAGGGAAGCATGGTATGCCGTATTTGCGAACATAATACCATCTGTAAGATAAAGAACAAGCAGTATGATGGCGTTTGCGATGAAGAACTCATTAGGATGTTGAGGAAGTGCGGAAGCAAGAAAAGCTGTCTTGAATGTGAATATGCTATGGTAGCAGATACAGAAGTATGTGATTCTGTTCTCATGCAGGCGGCTAAAAGGCTTGAAACATATAGCAAAATTATCAACAATTCCTGTTTTGAGGTGGTAAATCGTGGATAAAGAAAGCTACTTTATGAAACACGCTTTTGACCCCGATGATATGACGTATTGCGGGAATAAGGAGTGTGCAAATAAAAAGTGTATGCGGCACTATTCAAAAATCAACTGGCAATCTCCGAAGCACTCAATTTTGGGTGCTTCTATTGCTATGTTTGGAGAGCATTGTAGTGATTATTGCGTCAAACAGCAATCCCAAATATGACTGTTGTGCCAACAGAAAATTTTTCATTTTTGTACGCTTTATGTACATAAAAACGTTTGATATTTTTCTAATGTTCCCGTTGCACTATGAAAAATTGTGTGATAACATTTCGGTGCAACACAACATATAGTGTTTATCAAATTTTGAAAACAACATTTAGTGGTCTTTAAGGGGGATTACACAAATGGAGAAAAAAGTTCCTTTGTCTCTTGAGTCTTTCAAGAAGTATATCGCAATTATTCGCAGAGACGAAGAAGTATGCGATAACATTTACGATGCCTCAAGACATACAGTTGATTTGTATGAAACGTTTGAATCTCCGTGCGCTGTTGTCAATCTGCTCGGTCTGATGATGCATGACACGAATGATTGGATTGGCTATTGGATTTATGAAATGGAATACGGAGAAAAATATTGTAAGGGTTGTGTCACGCATGAGAACGGCGTTGAGATTCCCCTTCATACAGTTGAGGACTTGTACAATTTTCTTGTATCCGAATATTGAAAATACATTTTCAAGGAGGATGTATGAAGGTTATTTTCTTGGACGTTGACGGCGTATTGAATTATATGATGTGTGAGGCAAAATCGCCATGCGGTGCTTATGGCGTTGAAGACCGTTGCGTAGAGGTACTTGCAAAGATTGTAAAAAAGTCTGATGCAATCATTGTTCTTATTTCTTCGTGGAAGCATTTTTGGTATAACGATAAATTTGAAAATAATGAACTTGATGAAGATTTCAAATACCTTGTATATGCACTTGCAAAACATGACATTTACATGTCAGATAGGACATATGACGGGAACTTTGAAAGAGGCTTTGGCATTTCCGAATGGTTGAAACAACACACGAACACGACAGATTGGGTTGTTATCGATGACGATATGTTCCCAGACTATGAAGAATATGGCATCGTTCCGCATCTTGTCATGCCGAGCTTTTATACTGGCGGTCTCAAAGAAGAACACATCAGTAAGTGTCTGCAAATACTGAATATCAAGGAGGAAGAACATGGAAGTTAAACTTATTGCCCACACACAGAATCCTATTGCTGTTATTGAGGAGGCGGCATCTACTTGTTACGACTCAGAACCAACAGCAAATGGTTTGATTATGAAAGATTGTATCAAGCACGGTCACGAAAGTGTTACTGAGCATACCATTTTCACTTTCAAGTTTTTCGGAGTTAGCAGGGCATTGATGGCCCAGCTCACACGCCACAGAATCGGTACGGCATTTTCAATCCGTTCTCAGCGGTATTGTAATGAACAGCAGTTTGACTATATAACGCCTCCGGATATTGCAAAGAATGAAAAGACAAAACAACTGTATGATTTGACCATGCAAAATATCGCAGGGGCGTATGAAATGCTTGTTGCGGCAGGCATCAAAAAGGAAGATGCGAGATTCTTGCTTCCTAATGCCTGTGAAACAGTAATCACATTCTCATGCAATTTCAGAGAGCTGAGACATATTTGTGCAGAGCGGCTTTGTTCAAGAGCGCAGTGGGAAATTCGGCAGATGACACAACGTATGGTAGATGAAGTTGTGGCTGTTTTCCCAGAGGCAAAACCGTACCTTGTTCCTAAGTGCGAAACTAACCCGCAGTTCCCGTTCTGTACGGAAAGAAATTGTTGTGGAAGACATAAGACATTGAAGGAGGTATATAAAAATGATTGAAGCAATCGTTCCGAATGTTAATACAAACGAAATAAATCCTAAACCTGTAAGCGATGCAGTGTCTCATCCTGCCCACTACACATATGGCAACATTGAGACAATTGATTATATCGACTCTTGCGGTTATGGCCTTGATATGTGCCTTGGTAATGCCATGAAGTATATTTCTCGTTGTAAGCACAAAAACAATTTGGTACAGGATATTCGTAAAGCTATTTGGTATCTGAGCCATGCCGCTGAAAAGCTTGAGGCTGGAGAATATAGGGTGGGGTAAATGAGTAGAGAGAAAAGCTTATGTGAGAGAGTAATCGAAGAAGCGAAAATACCGTATGGCGATGAAGATGGAAAGACGCACATAAATGCATTTCGCATTTTCGCAAAGTACGGATATTGGATGCAGGATGGTGTTTTTCAGTGGAATCTTGTCGCAGTCTTGACAGCCCCACAGAAAGACCTCCTGTATATGCTAAATTGGGATAAGGAGGTGATAGAATGATTAAGCTGTATACGCTTGAAGGGTGTCCTAAATGTGCCATCATCCGTAAGAAATTGATGGACAAGGATATTGACTTTACTGAGTGTAGAGAAAAATCTGAGATGCGGGAACTGGGCATTAAGAAATGTCCAGTTCTTTCTGTTGATGGGACACTTTATCAGTTTTCTGAAGCAAACGATTGGGTGAATGAACGGGGGAATTGACAATGGGTATCTTGAAAAATCTTTGCCAACACGTTGTAAGGTGTTGGAGAAAGTTAAAGCAAAAATTTGAGAAACAACTTAGAATTGAGCTTAAACTTTACCAACCTTTCACGGCATGTTGTCGTAGGTTGAAGAAAAAGTACGGGGAGCAATTTGAAAGAATCAATGGCTTTCACAATGAAAACCTTAATTTCTCCGATTTCATTGACAAATTTACAGAGACAGAGACAGTTGCAGACGCAACAATTGACTCAAACGCAAACAGTAGTACGCACGATATCAGAACGCTGGTGTCAGACATGGTTAAACCGCATACAAAACTTCTTGCGTTTAACAAAATCTTCTATGAAATATCAAAAGCATATGGGCTTAAGACGGCTCAGAAATGGCTTGATTGGGAATGGAACGGTGCTTATTACCTTCACGATGCTCCGTCTTCCTCATTTGTGCCTTATTGCTATGCTTACGATGTTGAAAGTATTGTGAAGCGTGGCTTGTTCTTTATTAACAAGTTTAAGACTTCACCCCCGAGACATCTTACTACATACAATGACCACATCCTTGAATTTGTGTCTTGGGCTTCCAATCGTACTTCCGGTGCTGTTGGACTTCCGTCTTACCTCGTTTATTCGTATTACTTTTGGTATCACGATGTTAAGGACGGGTTCTATCTGAAAGACCCCGAATACTATCGAAGACAGTGCTTCCAAAAGTTCATTTACGACTTGAATCAACCGTATCTGAGAGTAACCGAGTGTGCCTTCACAAACATTTCTGTCATGGATAAGGATTACCTTGTTGAGCTGTTTGGCGGCAGAACGTTCCCCGATGGTGAATATGTGATTGACCATATTGACGGCATCATTGAGCATGAAAAGGTGTTCATGGAGGTCGTTTCCGAGATTCGTCCTAAGACATTCATGACTTACCCCGTCCTTACGTATGCCCTTTTGACGGATGAGGATGGGGAGTTTGTCAACGAAGAATTTGCACGTTGGTGCAATAAGCACAATTTGGATTGGTGTGATAGCAATTTCTACCTTGGTAAAGATGTTACCTCGCTGTCCAACTGTTGCAGGCTTATTTCTGATACATCAAAGCTCAGTGCCTTCATCAACTCCATCGGCGGCACTTCCCTGTCAATCGGTTCTATCAAGGTGAACACTATCAACCTTCGTAGAATTGCATTGGAGGCTGACGGTGATGAAGAAAAATTCCTCGAAATCCTGCACGAACGTGTTGACCTTTGCATGAAGGTGCTTGCAACCATCAGACGAATCATTACCCGTAACGTTGAGAAGGGGTTGCTACCCAACTATACGAATGGCCTAATTGAGATGGATAAGCAGTATTGCACGATTGGCATTACGGCGATGTACGAAGTCATGAACGATTTTGGCTATATTGATACGGATGCGCTTGGTTATAAGAGCTATTCTGAAAAAGCTATGAACTTTGCGAAGCGTATCATGAACGCCATCAACGAACAGAAAGATTCTGCCGATTACGATTTCTCGTTCAACGTTGAGTGTATCCCCGCTGAACGTGCGAATGTGGTGCTTTGCGAGAAGGATAATATCCTTTACCCGAATCACAGCAACTACTACATTTATAGTAATCAGTGGATTCCGCTGGTAGAAAGATGCACCATCGATGAGAAAATCAAGCTTGGTGCGGCTCTTGATAAAGAGTGTGGCGGTGGTCGATATTATTTGGCTACCCGATATGTTGAAAATGTATTTTCAACTGTTGCATAAACCCCGTGAACGCAAGCAAAAGCGGTGTCATTTATTTGGCTAACGGTGAAGCCCAAAAGGTAATACCGTGCCTGTAAAAAGGTGTAACGACTAATGGTGATGAGTGTAGCCATGTAGCTCAGAGATTAGCACTGAGCCAAGTGCGGGGCTTGCAGGGAGTGGTTTCCTCTATGCAAGAAGATATAGTCTATTGAAATGAGGTAATAATATGATTTGTGATGTATGTAAAAAAGATGTCCCTAAAACAAACTATAACGGTATAACGTTACAGAACGGAGAAACCGTTCACGTGTGCGGGAAGCATTTCGCACAGTATAGGAAATATGGTAAGTTCCTTGACAGTTCTCAAAAATCTGTCAAAGACGTGAACGATTTCAAGGTTGAAGGCGATACGGCAACAATCTATACGAGAAGAAGCAACGGAGAAATCTCCGGATTTTTTGTTATTGACAGAAACGACCTTGATGATGTCATTACTCGTAAGTGGAGGATGTGGCGTGGCAGATACTATACTGGCGTTCAGCATCCGATTGCTATAAGCGATTTTCTTCTCAAAGATAGACCCAATAATTATGTTGTTGACCACATCAATCAGAACCCTTCAGATAACAGGAGATGCAATCTTCGTATTGTTCGTCAAGCTAATAACACAATGAACAAACGTATTCTTGACGCAAACAGTAGCGGAGTTGCAGGAGTATGGTTTGACAAAGCAAGGGATAAGTGGTCTGCCGAAATCAAATTCAACTATATAAAGGTTCATCTCGGGCGGTACAAGAAATACGAAGACGCTTGCTATGCGAGGTATATCGCAGAGCTTATTCTATTTGGGTGTTTCCGCTCAGAAACAAACGATGCTGTGCTTATTCCTATTGCCAATCAGTGCGACATCAAGGATGAAATTGATACATACGTTTCACAAAAAGTATTAGATAAAATACCGTGTTTCAGCAAATAAGTCACATCAATGTCGAAGGCAAGTTTGCCAATGAAGAACAGGCTTGGGAACTGTTGAAACGAATCGCCGCAAGCGGTTTGATTTACTTTGCCTACAACACAAAGATTTCTGTTTGTAAAAACGAACATGGTTTCTTCGGTGATACATGTCCGGAGTGCGGTGAACCCGTTGCAGACACGTATTCCCGTGTAGTTGGCTTCCTAACGGCTCGTTCGTCTTACAGCAAACAACGCAAAAGAGAGTTTGACGAACGAAAGTGGTATGCAATTGGGAGTGACATTTGATGATTATCAAAGACATTATTGACGAAGACTATCAAGATTATAAGTTAACGTCAATGCTTGTTGCAACGTCAAAGTGTAGTTGGAAGTGTGGGGTCGGTTGTCAAAACCGACCCCTCGCTTTACAGCCAAATGTGAACATGAATGACGAAGACATTGTTGATAGATACTTGAGTAACTATTTGACACACGCCATCGTTATTGCGGGCCTCGAACCGTTTGACCAGTTTGATGAGCTTTTCAGTCTTGTATCTGCCTTCAGAGATAGAACGGATGATGATATCGTCATTTATACAGGCTATACGCAGGATGAAATCGTTGGCCCTGTATCTAAACTGATGTGCCACAAAAATATTGTCATCAAGTATGGTCGATATGTTAGCGGTGAAAATCCGCATTATGATGAAGTGCTTGGTGTCAATCTCGCTTCTGACAATCAGTTTGCAAAGCGAATATCGTAATTTAAGGAGTGATATTGTGTCACGATACTGCGGGAAGTGTGATTTCTGTGACCACATCATCGGAATGAATGATGAACATCTAAAGAAAATCAATGTGTATGTAAACGGTAAGAAGGTAAAAGCGGACACTGAGAAATACCGTGCGCTCTACTATCCGTTTATTATCGGGCTTGGTGTTCATGATGCTAACGGGGACTCTGTGTGGTTATCACAAACAAGCAACATAACACAAGAAGAAAGTGAAAGGCTTGACTATTTCCTCAAGACGATAAAGAGGGCATATAACAGATGTAAGAGGCAAAAGATACCTTTTACATATGAAAGGGCAATTGAAACAATATATACGCCCGACTGTGTTTCCGATTATTACCTCAAAGAACCACTCAATGAGCTGTTTGAACGTGTGTGTAAATCACCGCATAAAGCGGATGCAAGCGGGATTCGCATTGAAGGTGGTATTATTGCGTACTATCGAAGTGAATGGGAAAAAGAGCTTATCAGAGTAGGCTGGGAAGAAAACGAAGCAAGAAAATGGGTATATGAACACTAATGGAGGATGAGCATGAAAACGGTTATTAACCCCGACAAAGAATTTGTGAGCAACCTAAGAAAGAAAATCAAGGCAAACAATGGTTTTTGCCCTTGTCAGCTTGAGAAGACGCAGGATACTAAGTGTCCCTGCAAAGATTTCCGTGAAACGAATGAATGTCACTGTGGGCTTTATATCAGTGTTGATGAGTAAGGAGAATGTATATGAGAAAACTTGCAAGTGTACAGAGAATTGAGTGGATTAGACCAATTGAAGGCAAAGACAAAATTGCTCTGTATGGTATTCTCGGATGGTCTGTTATCTGTCAGAAGACAATCGGTAACGTTGGAGATTTGGTTGTTTACTGCGAAGTTGACAGCGTACTTCCGGAGAGAGAAGAATTTGAGTTCCTGCGTTCTAAAAAGTTCCATATCAAAACAATGAAGATGTCTGGCGTAATCAGCCAAGGCATTTGCTTCCCTATGTCCATCCTTCCGGAGAAAAAGGGTGGCTATAAAGTTGGCGACGATGTGACAGACATCATTGGCGTTACTGAGTTCGCAGAAGTCGTAGACGACCCCGTTGTTCCCGCCAATAATAAAAAGAAAAACCCGCTTATGCGTTTTGCACTTTTTCGCAAGCTCTTTGGTAAGAAAAAAGCGAAAGATTCCTTTCCTACGGAATACATCAGTAAGACTGATGAGACGAGAATTCAGTCAGCACCTTGGTATCTTGAGGATAAGGATACAAAGTGGGTCGCTACCGAAAAGGTTGACGGCACTTCCGGTACTTTCCTGCTTGTAAGAAAGAAGAATCTATTCAAGAAAGATAGATTTGAATACATGGTTTGTTCCCGCAACCGTCGCCTCCCCGTCAATGACGGCTCTGTCTATTGGCAAGTCTCTGATAAGTACAGGATTAAAGAAAAGCTGATGAACATGATTGGCGACCGTGAATGGATTGCCATTCAAGGTGAATGTATTGCTCCGAAAGTTCAGAAGAACAAATACGGTGTTTCTGAACCCCATATGTATGTCTTCAATCTGTTAACGCCGAAGGGACGTTGGGGCAGTGTAGCCGCACGTGACTATCTTGGCACTCGTGGCTTTGACTTTGTCCCCATCGTTGATGAAGATTTCAAGCTCCCCGATACGGTTGATGAGATGCTTGAAATTGCTCACGGTAAATCAATGCTTGCCGATACTCTGCGTGAAGGACTTGTTGTCCGCTCTTGCGAGGGCATCATGTCTTTCAAGGCCGTTGACCCGAAGTTCCTGCTCAAGTGGGACGAATAAGGAGGATGTTATAATGTCTGTATTCAGTACATTGTTTAAGAAAAGTACAGGACGCTATCATAACGCCCACACAAATAGTTGCGTAGGCAATATTGTTGGCAAATTCTACAAAGTTCCGTACACTGAGTATAAAAATTCCGTACTCAAGTTCTTCCCTAACTCTGCCGAAGAAGAAATTCAGAAATCTTATGATGAAATCGTCCTTCCCACACGGGCAACTTCCGGTAGTGCAGGATACGATATTCATACGCCCACTTCATTTGTGATTGACCCTTGGGAAGAAATCACAATTCCGACCGGAATCGGATGCACAATTGAATCGGGTTGGTTCTTGATGATTGTCCCTCGCAGTGGTCTCGGGTTTAAACTGTATACCCGCTTGGCAAACACTTGCGGGATTATCGACAGCGATTACAGTGGCTCGTCCAATCACGGTCACATCATGGTGAAGCTTCGCTCTGAGAATATGGAGAAAAAACAGCTTGTTGTCAATGCTGGCGATTCGATTGCTCAGTCCATTTTTATTCCTTACGGTATTACATCCGATGACAATGCCACTGGTAAACGTGACGGGGGATTCGGAAGCACTGACGGAGGTAAAAATGCAACCAGTAATTAAGTGGACAGGAAGCAAACGCACTCAGTCTAAGCAAATCGTTTCTCTGATGCCAACAGAATACAACGCATATTTTGAGCCGTTCCTTGGGGGCGGCTCAATTCTTTATGAATTACATCCGCAAAAGCTTGCTATCTGCGGAGATATATGCGAACCGTTGATTGACTTGTGGAAGGTCATCAGAGATAACCCGTTTGAGTTGTCTGACGCTTACCGTGAACGTTGGCAAGAATTGCATGAAGGCGGTCAGCCTGTCTATTATGCGATAAGAAAAAGATTCAACGAAAACCAGAATCCGTATGACTTCCTTTTCTTGACACGCACTTGCGTCAATGGCATCACCCGCTTCAATCAAAAAGGAGAGTTCAACTCCGCTTTCCACATCACAAGAGCTGGAATCAATCCAGATACACTTGACAACGTGATTCATGATTGGTCTCAGCGTATTCAAGATGTTCGCTTCTACCATAAAGACTATCAAGAGTTGACAAGTTTAGCCGAGAAAGGCGACTTGATATACCTTGACCCGCCTTACGCTAATACAACTCAGATGTATTATGGCAAGTTTGACAACGAACCGTTCTTTGAATACCTTGAAGACTTGAATCATCGTGGTGTCAAATGGCTACTGTCATATGACGGAATCCGTGGAGATAACGACTTGCGTGTTGATGTCCCCAAAGAGCTTTACAAACGAAGCGAGCTTCTGTTTTCCGGTCTGTCCGGTTTGAATCGTGTTCTGAACAAGACAACAGTCAGTGTGCAGGAGTCTCTATACTTGAATTATTGAGGTGTTTTCATGAAGTACAGTGAGTTTAAGAAGTTCAAACAAAAGGAAGAAAGAACGCTCGATTCTTTAAAGATATATATCAGCGAAATACGATATAAGAATATGGATGAAGTAATAGACTATTTGAAAAGAGTCCATCAATATGATGTTAAATACCATACAGATTACGAGCTTGCTTGTTATTTTGCAAAAAGATTTGACATACAAGTGGTTGAAGCGTCCGTATATTATATTGCTTGATTGAAAATACATTTTCAACGCCGTGGTTGAGTGCCACGGCGATTTTTTAGGTTTCGCATTTTAGGAGATGTTTCTATGATTGACAACCAAAGTGAAAAACTGTATACTAAACAGCAGTTGGCAGAAGCGATTGCCAACGCTTTGTCTTTTTTGAACCTTGACAATGGGATAGACAAGTGTGCAGAAGGAGCAAATGATATGCCGTCTTCATATCGTGAAATCTATTACTATGCAGAAGGTTCAGAAATCAAAACCGTCAGAATTAACGGAAAAGACAAGCGTGATGCAGATGAAAAGTTTAAGAAGTTTCTTCTTAAAAAAGGTAACAAGGTTTCTGTAACACTCAAAGACTTCATCGATAACACGTACAGAGAGTCTTTTATCAGTAATCTTGCAGAAACAACGAAATGCACATATGAATATTATATCTCACACTATATTGTGCCGTTCCTTGGCGATATGGACATGGACAAAATAACGCTCGGTACAATTCAACAGTTTTATGATTGGCTTGCAAATGGCTCTAAAAACGGGTTTAAGCAGGATATCAACTGTAAAACGATAGAACGTGTTGGCAACCTATGTAGCCGCATGTTTAAGGTCGCTGTTGAAATGAAAATCGTTGATGAATCGCCGTTTAAAATGAAGTTGATTCACAATAATGGCAAGCCCGCAGGACACCACGTAGCTCTCCCAGATAAATGTGTATCAAATGTAAAACAGATGATACCTACAATCATTGACGAGAGAGACAGGTTGTACATGGGGCTTATCGCTTACACTGGGATGCGGCGTGAGGAAGTTCTTGGCCTCACTTGGGATAGGGTCAATCTTGATGATGGTTATGGCGAGGTTAAAACGGTTGTTGTTTACCCCAATAAATCGCACTGCGTTATCAAGGAGAACCCGAAGACAGAGAAATCAGAACGAATTTTTGTTATTCCCACAGCACTCAAAGATATATTGCTTCCGTGCAAGAGAGACAGTGGCTTTGTAATTCACGGCAACACAAGTAATACACCTATTTCATATTCGACATTACAGCGGATGTGCAAGCGTGTGTTTGGCTTCCTTGGTATAACTGGGTATAACAACCACGATTGGCGGGCAACTTACGCAACACAGCTCAAAGAAAGCGGTCTGACATCTGCCCAAGTGGCTGACTTGATGGGTCACGCAGATACAAGAATGGTTGAAACGGTCTATGCAAGAACAAGACCGGAGGGTGTGTTGAAGCATAAAAATGCGGTTGAAAATCTTGGTTGAAAAGTTTCCGTGGTACTTCGTTGGTACTTTGTAAACCAGCAACGCATTGAAAAATATAATAAATCTCTACACATCAAAATGCAACCGTGGTACTTAGTGTTATGTATATCATTATTCAGTGCATTTCTCCAAAACAAGAAATGCCCGAAAGCCTTGATTTTCAAAGCCTCGGGCAAGTGGGATTAGTAGGACTCGAACCTATGACCCCCACGATGTCAACGTAAGTTTAATACAAAACATCAACTAAAAATTGTATATTCATGCAAAAATACAAAGCACATTTTCTATTCCATTGTCAGATTCATATCAAAACACCACCGTGTTGTGATGCTTTGATATAAACCCGATACATATTGAAAATGTATTTTCAAAAATTGAATATGGAAAGTGTAAAAATAAGGGTAATAGTTTTTCGCTATTACCCTATTTTTTACTCTTACAGCCAAGGATAGGCATTATAGAACCTACTGAGTTTCATCGTCATTGTGAATTCCATTGGCGAGAAATCAACTTCCTTAACCATGTACTGATAAGTATGTCCAGTCTTGGGCGATGTAAACTTAATCTTTTTGTTCACATCGAGGAATGGAATCATAACAGTTTTCAGTTCAACGTCCGTGTTTAGCCTTGCTTTGCAGTAGTTCTCATAAGCCCCACGCTCGTATGCAAGCTGAGTAGTGTAAATGTACGCATAGTCTCCGTCCCTCAGAACCTGTTTTATTTCTCCCTGCACAATTGTCTTACCGTTTCTGTCGCAAGCATACGGAGAATCGGGGTTAACTACATATTTAATGTCGTTGCAGTCGTTCCGTTCTTTGTCTTCAGCAATCTCCTGTTCGCTCGGCATCTCGTTCATTTCACGAACGATAACATGGATGAGCTGTTCACCTTGCAATCTGAATTTTCCTTCAGACAAAGCATTGTCGTAAACAAACTTGACAACATAAGCCCTGTTCGCAACCATAGTTCCAGCAGATAGGTCGTTTCCGTTGCTGTCAACGATTGGATACTCCCCATCTAATCCGGATATGATGATATACGATTCGTCTGTATTTGCCATTCCAGTCACAAATGAATACGTGCTACCGCTCTCAATCGTTTCCATCTCATACGGTATAACAAGTGTATACCTCACGACATCATCCGTCTTTGTAGACACGCAATTAGATGCAGTATACATGGCATCGATTTCCATTCCCCAAATCTCGGTAGTATTCTTAATATTACCAAGATTTCCCGAACGACCTTCGGATATAATCAAATCATTCATGACCGTTTCGTCAAGCAAAACAGGCTCGCTGATTCCAGTTGGTACTTGCTTGACGGTGAAAACGCCATCAATATCATAATACATCTCATAGTACGGGTACAGCGTCATGAGTTGATTGAGGATATCATAAGGGTAAATGCCAGCCGCAAACTCTAAATCATAAGGTACTGTATCTTCAAACTCGCACACATCATATCGTTTGAACGGCAAAAACCGTGACACGACAGAAATGATAGAGTTTCTGACGTTAGAATCCATAGGGATAATCACATCTGTACCAATCTGATTCCCACGTGCAGATGTTCCTGTACACATCAAATCAAGAAGGTTCAGCGTCAAATCGTTCGTTGACGCATCGAAAGTTGATGTGTCTGTACTCAGTGCAAACGTTCCAAGCTTGTAATAAACAAACGCACCATTATGTTCAATCCCTATATATGGAGCAAGTAGTTTATCAAGCCATGCGATTTCAAAGTCATCGTCAACGAAATCATCGTCCTTGACATTGATTACAACGGTGCAGGCTCGCCGTGTATCAGAGTCAGACATACAGTTGCAAGTGATAGACTTTGCAGTTCCTTCAAGCGTTTTTTCAACAAGATACAGATTGCTTAACAGCTCAAGCTTAAATTTGATATTGTATACTGTATTCTTGAGAATGTCGATATCAGTTTGTGTCATCAGTATGTCACCACCAATTTACCGTTTGAGTTAATGGTAAAGTTTGATGTAGCATCCGTATAACTCGTTGTCACAGGAGGATTGTCAAACTCACCAATTTGTGTCCAATCGAATGAAATCATAGAAGCTCCAATGAACTCAGAAAATTCCTCTTTCGGACTTGCATCAACAGATATGACCCATGCATTACCATCATATGTCTTCAACAGCTTTGGATGTCCGTTTGCGAGCATATCCAAGAATCCGTTCTTGAAAATAAGCCAATCTTCCATAACGGGTTTCCCACACTGGTCAAACGGCAGGAACATTCCTCGTGCGCTCCCAGTGAAGTAGTCAGTGTCTGCGTTGGACACTCTTTTCGGGAATTTGCCAGACAGGGTTGTGATGTATGAAACTTGAGTGTTTTTCATTTTACTGTAATCATTATTAAAAAGCGATATCCAAGTGCCAGTGTCATCTGAGACGAATATTCCATCAAACTCACACTTGCACTGTGCAGTTACGCCCACTTGTTCTGTACCGTTTATAGTAGGAATAGACGCATACACATACGTGAACCCGCTCCGTGTATCGGGGTCGAAAATTGTGAATGTGAAATCACTCATCTGAGTTATGGGAACTGTTTTGATAACTTTCCAAGTGCCATTGATGTATTTCTTCTTGACAACAACGGATGTTATGTCACCAACCGCCGTTCCGTCTGATACACAGCTAACTGTGATACCGCACTTTAGTTTATCATTAGTTGCCGTTATGGTTTGGTAAGCCATAATCTCCCTCCTTGAAAATACATTTTCAAAAGAGGGGCGGTATTTCTACCGCCCCGTTGTTATTTGCCAAGTTCCTGTGTGATATAACTGGGAAGCTGATTTACAATTGCATCAGCCATAGCAGATACATCGTTCACGCCATTCAGCGTGATTGCACCGCTCGCAATCGTAATGTTGTTTTCTTGTGCCTTCGTATTCCCAGCAACAGCCTGTGCATTGAATGAGGCCAAAGCGTTCTTCGTTGCTTCATTCATTCCTGTGATAGCACCGTTCTGAAGCGCAGAGAAGTCAAACCCGTTTACAACATTGGAGACAGGGACAAGCTCGTTACCGTAATCATCGTACAGATTGCTGTCTGCCTTGGAGTTCTCCAAAGCTTTAATCTGTCTATCAAATGTGACATCGTCCAAAGCCTTTTGAGCTTCACGCACGTCAGATTCAATAGCTTCATAGTTGAAGCCACTGCCTTCACGATAAATCAAAGCACGTCTCTGCTTTGCCTTCTCAAGCCCCTCGATGGCATCCATCAGAGCGATTTGGTCTTTCATCTCATCGTTCTGCTTTTTGAGCGATTCAATCTGAGAGTCAATAATAGAATCGTTCCATTCTTCCTGCGATGCCTTCGCAGACAGAATATCAGCATTGTTTTCGTTGATTTGATTATTGATTTCTTGATACTTTTCAGAGAGCGGGTCAAGCCCGTTAAGCTGTTGCGCCAACAGTTGATTCTGCTTCTCAAGGTTGTTAATCTGAGCCTGTGTCGCAGAAATCATGCTCTGATACAAATCATCGGTAATCTCTTTACCCTGTGCATTACGAAGGTTAGAAATTCCGTCAAGTGTATTTTGCAGTTGACCAATCGTGCCAGCCACGATGTTAAGCCTGTCAAGCGGGATATTTCCGATTGTATCACTCATTTCCCCGAGCGAAGTTCTCGCTTCGGAGATAGAAGTAGAAAGCGTGATGAGCTTGTCAGAGTATTCGTTCCAAATCTCATCACCGACCAGTACAGTTCCGGAGGACACAAGAGAATCAAGCTCGTCCTGTAACTGCTGTCTTTCTTCTGTTAGTGTGTCAACGGTCACACCCAAATCATCGACAATCTTTGAATACTCATCAGCAGAAATTTCTTCACCATACTGCTTCTTTTCTTCAATTAACTGCTTATACAAATCAACATGACTATTCAGAATAGAACCAACATCCTCAAACTGAGAGATAATATTGTCAAGCTTCTGCTTTGAAAGAGTTTTTACTTGGTCATTCAGTGAGATGATATTGTTTTTTGCATCTTCAGCTTTATCAAACCACTTCTGATATTCAGAAATTGCGCTCCTTGTTTCCTCATCGTAACTCTCAATATCAATAGTTCCTTCACGAATCTTCTGAACGACATCTTCGGACAGCCTCAGCATAGAAGCAGTATCATCTGCCTGCTTCATGTAACGTTCAAAGGCTTGGTTATTCAAGTCAATCTCGTTATCAATGCTTGCCAACGCCTTATTCAGACCGCTGTTCTTACCCATATAGCTGATAGCTTTGTCAGCCTCACGGATAAACGCATCCGTCTTTTCTTTTGCGTTTTCCAATGCTTCCGGAATCCAGTCAACAAGGTCTTTCATCCCATCAAGGATTTCCTTGATAGTCTTTTCGGTATTGCCGCCGCCACCCTTGTTCTTATTCGCAGGCTTAACGCCGCCGATGTTAGCCGCACCACCACCAGCTACCTTCTTTACAGCTTCTGCAATCTCGGTAATGATGTTCTTCCCGCCACCATCTGAATAATTTGCTCTATAATTTGTTCCAAGAGCAAATGCTCTGCCAGACTTTGATTTACCTCCAAACAATTTCTTTGTTTCGTCTGCATTGAGGATTTGGTCTCCACGGCTAAGATGGACAAGTTCAGCTCCGTTCTCACCAACCGTTCTGAAACTATCGCCATGAATCCATGTTTCAACGCCTGCTTCACCAACGATAGCATCTTCGTCCTTTGCATCCTTCGTACCCTTAGCCATCATGGCAATTCCGGTAGTGCCGATATACTGCCCTTTAACCTTTATTGTCGCAACAGTATCATTAATGGCTTGCTTTGCCGCATTCACAGCTTCCATCGCACCGCCAGTATCGGCGTTAACTTGCACTTCAAATCCCGTTTCATCCTTCAGAGCAGTCTTTACTTCCTCAAGCATATCAGCGGCGGGCGGTGTAATATGAGAGTTGCCGTATACCTTTTCAATTTCAGCTACCGAAGTCCCAAGAGACTTCGCCGCATCATCAAGATTACCCTTTGCCTGTGCAGTGGCCTTAACAACGGCGTTCCACTTATCAAGGTCGTTGGAGTATGTATCCAACACGGATTTCTGAGCAGTCTTTGTTTCCTTTTCGTAACCATAATAGTCACGTTCAGTACGTTCAAGTGCATCAGCCGTCTTGCTTCCGTATGGAGCAGGCTCGTAGTTACCATTCGTATCCTTGCCGTTCTTAACATAGTCATTCCACTTGTTTTGAGTTTCTTCGACCGTCTTTTCAAATTCTTCTTCGGTGGGCGGTTCAACAACGGTTTTTACAAAAGCCGTATACTCTTTATCAGCAACAGCCTGTATTCTTTCCTCTGCCTCTCCGGAATTATCCTGCACATCAATCATGGCAGTCTTTCCATCAAGCGTGGACTGATTGTACGTATCAATCTCGCTGTTTACGGTTGCAAGGTCATCCTTGAGATTACCGCTCAACTGAACATACAATTCTTCGCTGATTTTGCCACCGTTGAACAATGAGTCAAGGTTCGCAATAGCACTTTGAATATCAGCAAGTTCCTGTTGCTTTGCCGCCAAATCCTCTGGAGTATTGATACCAACGGTATATGTACTCTGTTTGTTAAGCGTGTCAATAATAGACTGAATCTTTTCGGCATCACTGAGAAAATTAGCGTCAACCTCGCCGCCAATTTTCATTTCGGCAAGCGTATCGTATGCGCTCTTGATTTCTTCAAGCTGAGACTTCAACTTGTCGATATCAGATTCTTCGCCACCAACTACACCAATATCTGCTCCAGCCTTCGCAACATCGTCCTCGGCAGAAGCAACATCCTGTAACGCCTTGTTGTATTCGCTTCCGGATGTGATTCCGTTTTCTGTAAGCTTGTTCAGTCTGTCCTGCGCTTCGGCAAGGCTCGCTTGTGCCGCCTCATATTTCTTATACCCATCAGCCTCATCGAACATGGTGTTGAACATATCAACATCCCATCCATAATCCTTCAGAGCGGTGAGCATATACTGAGTAACCTCGGGGGTCAGACCAAGACCCTTTGCAATATCCTCGACAGTTACACCTTCCATGAAAGCAAATGTACCGTCAGAGTTCTTGCTGAGGAACGGGTTGTTACGGTTGAACATATCGTTGATGAAGTTCTGCAAACCAGTAGAATCTTCTGTCAAATACCGCTGAAGCGTGTCCATGTACTTCTGAACATCTTCTCCTTCGGGGACAAGAAGCTCGACAGATGCCTTATACTGAGCTGTTCCAATTTTGCCAGAATTAAGGCCGGACTGAATCTGCTCCATAGCAGAGCGAAGATTGTCATACGCATCTCCTGCGTTCGGGGCATCCTGTGCATCAAGCCAATTCTTATATGCGGAAGTTGCAAATTCAATCTCGCTCGCAAGGCGTTCGTACCCTGCGATGTCGTTTGAAATCTGTTCGTTTTCGCTTTTCAGAGAGGCAATCGTTGCGAGAATCTGCGCTGAGAAGTTCTTATATTCATCTGTGTTTTTGTCATACTGAACAGCAAGAAGTTCGAGTGCTTTTTCTTGCACAGCGATTTCTTGTGTGTTCTCTTTATACTTTTCCTTAGCGTGAGCCTTGCCTGCATCAATTGTCGCACGTTCTTCCCTGTACTTCGTATCAATAAGCTCTTTCGCCTTTTTGATATTAAGTTGCATGAAGCCGTTTTCGTTTTCAACACAAGCGGCATATTCGTTTCCAGCTTCAACAAGCTTCCCATACTGTTCTTCCGTAATTGAAGCATAGTATCCTTGGTCACCGATGAGTTCCTGCAAGGTGTTATCTGCGGCAGATGTTCCAGCGAACTGCTCACGCACACCATACAGACTACTTGACGCTTCTCTTGCTTCAACCTCTGCTTCGTACAAAGCCTTAAATTGTTCAGTTGCTTCTTCGGCACTGATTCCAACTTCGTCAAGTGCCTCAGTAAGCCCTTCGTAACCGTATATATCTTCTACTTTAAGGCTTCCGTCTTTGGCCTTATTAATCAGCTCTTTTTGAGCTTTTTCAAACTGAGGAAGACCGATAATTTCGTTGAAATTCTGAGTCTTAAATTCTTCCGGATAAAGAGACTCATAAATTTCAGACAGGAAATCACGCACACCCTGCGTGAACTCGTCATCGCCATCGTATGAATCAAGTATGACAGAGATTGATTCGTATACGCCAACAAGCTTTTCTCTGAGGTCATCCGCTTTGTCGGTAGCTTCAGCAAAAGCATTGATAACGCCCTGTGCAAATTGCGATGCTTTGCTACCTTCTTCAAAACCCCAAATGTCGTTTACATCTTCCTGTCTCGACAAAGCCTTATATACATCGATGTTCTTACGAATATCGTCTTGGTTAAATTCTTTCTCATATTGCTCACGAAGCTGTTCTCTCGTTTCTTCAAGCTTCATATCCTTCTGTTCAAGGAGAAGCTTATTTCTGCGTTCGAGTTCTTCGTTCGTATTCTTGAGTGCTTCAAGTTCACCCTTCTGAACAAACGTGAGATTATCCAACCGAGACAGTTCGTCAATTCTCTCCTGTGTCTTAGCAAGTTCATCGTTGACACTCTGAATCTCGCTCTTAACATCCTCGTATTCGCCCTTGCTCTTTTCGATGCCAGCCTTCAAAGCTTCGAGTTGTCCTTCAAAGCTTAAAGAATGAATAAGGTCGGGAATCTTTGAAATAGCCGTGATAGCCGCAGTAACAAGCAAACCAATGCCAAAAGACAATGCCGCATTTCTCGCTGTGATTGCGGCGGTCTGAGCAATCGTTTTCTTCGTCACAAAATCTGTTGAGATACCAAGAGATTGCATAGCGGCATCGCCGCCATTGATTCCTGCAATCGCCTGTTTCGTTGCGTTGTTGAGCCGAATGGTTTCACCGTTTACGCCAGTGATGGCATCACGCAGATTTTCCATCGTAAGCACAGTACCGTCTGCACTGTCAGCAATTTCCTGCAAGTGACTAACAAGTTCAGTATTGACGTTTCCGTTGAATATCTGAGATAAAGCACCGGAAAGACCAGCCTTTTTGCCATTTGCGCCCGTTGCATTATATGCACCGACAATCTGTTTCCACGAAGAACCGCCGATTGTTCCGATAACTTCTCCGTTGCTATTGCTTACTTTACCAAACAAATTCTTTGCGGACAGAGCAGAGGTAATCCCACCAATAAGCATCGGAATAGTGCCAAACGTATCAACGATTTTTGTCAAAACCTCAAGAATAGAGGACAGTGCATCATACCAACCGGATACAGCACCAGTATCAATAAGGCTGTCAGAGAAGTCCTGCCAAGCCGCTTTCATCTGTTCTTCTTTTGCTTCGATAGAGTCAAGCCAACGCTCATGCTCCGTCAAAGCAGAGCCTGCGGAGTTCAGAGAGTCTGTCAGAACATTATCAGCCTGTGCCATAGAAGTAAGCAAGGCAGAAATGCTGTTACCACGCATCTTACCCGCAATAGTCTCAAGCAGGGCGGCTTGGTTGATGTTCGTCAGATTGTCCCACACTTGAGCGATTTCGGACATGATTTGATACGTACTCTTAAACTGAGTTCCTGCTTCATCAGCCATGATATCGACAGAACCCGTCAAGGCAAGAATCTTCTCACGCAGAGAAGAAACGCTATCGCACATGCCATCCGTTTCTTCTCCTGCCGAAGCAAGGTCGGCCTTTGCACCACGCAGACGCATAGAAAGGATTTTCAAAGCGTTACCGCTTTCGGAGGCATCCTGTGTGATTTCGGACATCGCCGTAATCATAGCGATAGTTTCGTCAATGGTATTGCCAGCAAGAGACAAAGCACTTGCAGAGTTTGTCATACCTTCGGCAAGGTCATCAGCAGAAACGGCATATCTGTTTGCCACTTCGTTTATTTTGTCAGCAATCCCCATAGCGTCATCTGCTGTCAGACCAAACGACTTCATCGCCGTAATCAAAGAGTTTGTAGCCGTGTCAATGCTACTGAAGTCACCAACGTTGGCAAAGATGGTTGCTACTTTTGCAAGCTCCTGCGAATCACCAAACGAATAGCCGAGCTTTGCAAATGTGGACGTAGCTTCAATAAGGTCAGAGACGGTAGAACCAATCTGTTTTGCGGTAGCCCCAGTCTGCTGAAGGAATTTCTGATAGGTTGCATCCGTTTCGTCAGTAACCTTTTTCAGATTGACCATAGCTGAGTCAATCTCTTTAACTTGATTGACGGCATCCTTCAGCTTCTGCACAGTCTTCATCAAAATGCTCGTCGCAGAAAGCCACGTACCAAATTTAGCGATGGCATTTTTGAACTGGTCTCCGAAAGATTTAGCGTTCAATCCCGCCGCAACGACATGGTTGCTGAATTGCCCAAGTTCAGCGTTCGCAGAGGCAATATCAGAAGTAATACTCTTATCCCAAACGCCAGTAGTCCGCATTTCTTTCAATCGAGTCTGGAGAGAGGCAATAACGTTGCCAAGCTTTTCATATTCCGAGCGAAGTGCAGGGTCGGTCTGAAACGCACTATATCTAACTCCAGTTGCTTGATAACGTGCATACAGGGAGTTCAGTTTGTCCAACGCCCGTTGTTGTTGCGTCGCCTCTTTTGAAGTCTCGTTAGCTGATTTGTTCGCTTCAGCCGCCATCTGCTGATAGTATTGGCGCATACGAATAAGTTCGTCATTCACACGGGTCATCTGAGAAATGGTATCTTCAAACTGCCCCTGCCAATAGTCATGTGACTGACCTTCCTGTGTCTGTCTCCTTTTTGCTTCAATATCCGCAATTTCCTTTTCCTTTGCGGCTTGCTTATCAAGAGCCTCGTTCTGTGCTTGGATGTACTGAAGGTTGTTCTTAAACGAATCATACAATTTCTGCAAATCGTTAAATGCAGATACTTTCGCCTCGCCACCAAGCGGGTTGGATTGTGAATACTGCCGTTTAAGAATATTCTCCATCTCAGTAAGCTGATGCATCATATCAGACGGTAGTTCCATATCTCCGATTTCGAGCTTCATCATGCGTAAGCTCTGACTAATCTTTTCAAACCGCTTATCAATCTGTTCGATGGCGTTACTTGCCAAGTCTTTGCCTTTAAACTCAGCATTGATAGTAGAAAGCATCTTCTGAGCTTCTTTGAGCTTATTAACCATTTCGCTCAGTTCGTCGGCATTTGCAATCTCAGAGAAGTCAATAGATTCAATGAGTTTCTTGAACCTATCATTACCTTCTCCACCAAGCAGAGTTGACGCTTGCACCTTTAGCTTTTCAAGGTCTTGAGCATACAACTGTGCATCCTGTCTGAGCTTTGCATCAAGGCGAACGTTCTTCAGTTCGGCAGACAAAGCCTTAGCTTCGCCCTGTGCCTGTCTGAAGCGGGCAACCATTTCGTTTAAGCTGTCAACATCAGTAATCTGACTGAAGTCAATTGCTTCAACAGACTTTCTAAAGTCCTCGTTTCCCTCAAGATTGAGGATTTCAGAGTAGTCAGCCTTAAACTGTCTGAGCTTCGCACCATAGGAATCAATATCATTAACAAGGCCATTTGCGGCCTGTCTCTGCTTGTCAAAGTTGACAGCCATACCGTCAACGGTATCCGTCACGATTTCGCCAGTGTCAGCCATGATTTCAACGGTTCTCGTGAACGTCTCACCAATCGCTGTCGTATACTGAATGACGGCTTTGTATGCCTTTTCCGTGCCACCCTCAGAACTTTCAAGTTCATGGAGTTGCTTGGTATAGTCTGCAATATCTTTCCCGAGCTGTTGATATTCACTTCTGTTATATTTCTTGCCATTAGCGTTGATTTCAGTGCGGCGGTCTTTCGCCTGCTGAATCAGCCGCTTCAGTTCCTCAATCTTCTCGCTTGTGCCGTCTTCAACATCCTTATCAACCTCGCTCAGTTTAAGGCTGTTGATAACACCCTTAGACTCTTTAATTTTTTCAATATAGTTGTCGATTTGTTTGACGGCAGAACCGATTCTTTCGTCCATTCCACTTGTATCAATGTCAACGGGCAAAGAGATTGCGTTTTGAGGGTATATCTTCTTCAGTGCTTTCTGAATATCATCGCCGCTTGCTGTCACAGGTAGCTTAATAGGCTTTACCCTGCCGCCAATTTCACCAGCCTTGGCGTTGATGTTACTTGCAGATTCAGACACATCGGGGTCTAATATCGCTTTCACCCGTACTTCAAGGTCATCCATTATTTACACCTCCTATTTTGCAACAATGCCACGCCGTTTAAACGCCTGTACAAACATCTTTTTCAAAGCACCTTTTTTTAGTGCTTCAATCGTTTCGTGCGTAAACGGTCTCGGGGCAAGAAATTCATCATGATATGGATAGTTGTAGATATATCCACCAGCACCTTGACCACCTTCAACAAGGATGGCAAGCCCGTCATTTCCGCTGTTGGGAGGCGGGATAAATGACGGCGATTTAAAATCATAAGCGTGGTTGAATGGTGTTTCGTTTACGATGGCAATCTCCATGTTGTCAACATATGTAATCATGTTCGCAACATCAGCCAAACCACCACCGCCGCCACGTCTCTTGTAAATCGAAGGGGAATAAACGCCATATACTTGTTCTTCAACTTTTTTTGCTTCAATTTCTTTAATGCTTTCTGCAACTTCGTTACTCAATATATCGGTAATCGTTGCTTGTAAAACGCCTCGCATCGCTTCGATGCCAATGCTTGTGGTTGCCATTCAATTCACCTCTATTCAAAACACAAGCGTGTAGTTTTCATAAATAAAAGGGGTACATTTCTGTACCCCCGTTGAAAATGTATTTTCAATTTCCTCGTTTCACAGGAAGCTCCTTGAGTTTTTCCATGATGTCCTCCATATTATCATTCCCTCCTAAGTCGTGATAAATAGAGAACATCTTCAGACAATTATGCCTGTCCTGTTCTGTCGTGTATCCACGTTCGCTGAAGAATAAGTAAGCTTGGCTCAGTCTATCGTACAATATCGAAACCATCGCCTTGCTGTGCAATTGCAACAGTTCCATCATCTGCTTGTCCTGCTCGGCAAGCATCGCTCGCCATTCGCTTTCCTTAGCTTCTTTTTCTTCCTTTTTCTTTTTATACTTGTTCCACAAAAACTTGGCTAATGCAACAATGCCGCCAAATAGTACAGCCACCCACCATTTGGCAACCCACCACGCAAAATCCTCCATCGTACATCAACCCCCATCGCTTACTGTTCTTCGTGTGTATTATTTGTGCCTCCCCCATCAGCATCAAACAAGCCTGCGATTTCCTTCAAATCATCAAGCTTAACATCACTCATATTCTCAATAAGCCGCACAATAGCATCAACAATGGGTGGTTTCCGATTCATATAAGCAATCTTTTCTGCGATTGCAACATCAATTGCTCTCAACTGTTCTTTGTTAATCGTTGTTTTCAACACATCCATGTACCCGCTGTACAGATATTCCATGAACTCATCTTCCGGAATATCAATCCCATACCCAGCGTAGGCGTTCGATATTGACACCCAGTACACATATTCATAGTTTTCGGGGGTGTATTCCCCGTTTTCGTCATACAGCAGATATACAATGCTGTTTACCAACTTTCTCAGCGCAGAAAATGGGATGGTACTCTTAACTTCAATGCCCATATCAAATCAACTCCTTTGCGTTTATCCTTTCACACTGATGCTGTCAACAGCGTCATAAACACCGTTAGAAGCAAGAGAAACAGCGGCGGCATTAAACAAGTCAAGTACAGCCAACTGCCATTCCATCACGCCAGTAGCAAACTGAGCGACAACAAGAATAAACAAAGACACAACATAACTAATAAACTGAGTGCTTACGTTGTTCAAAAATGGTACTTTCTTCAGAAGCTCGGTAACAATGGCAGTTCCAGCGACACAGCCGCCAAAGGTAAGCAAAAATTCCCACGTGAAAAATTCGTTCATAAACAATCCCCCTCAAAATAGTTCGTTTCAGTTCACCCTACATAATCACCGCCGCTGTTACCATGATGTTCAGCTTCAACCGGAGCATATCACGGGCGAGAACGAATGGCTTCCTCCCGTGCGGTTTTCGGGTGTGGTTTGTCGCACTCATGCGCTGTCTTTAAAGTCATACAGAGACTTGACATCGGTTGTCGTACAGAAAAAACATTTGAGGATGTCACGCTGTCATTTATTTCTCGGTCATACAGTGACCGCACGGCATCCTTCCGAATGCCTTTCGGCTGGGAATGCTGTAACACATTCATCTCTTAGCGGGTGGTAATACCGACCCCTATCATCCAACCGATTAATGTTGGCCTCCTCCCCTCATCCAACTGTCCCCCGATGGGGGATTCCACAACCACAGTAGGCATAGTGCTTTCGCACCATAGGCATGTCTTGCTCACTTTGTATTTCTTAAACAAAGACCATATCACAATATGCTCTTTGCGAACGGAAGAAGAAACACATTACCGTTCTGATACTAATTCAGATGCCGTCTCCATTTCGGTCGCACATCCTGCCTCCGATTTACTCGGTCGGTTCTGCAAATGGCTGATTTTTCGTGTTCACCGTACTGTTGAATCATTCTTCTGCATCTTCCCCATCCTTGTCTTTATCAGAACACGACTTGTTCAGATATTTCTTGGTCTTGAAATAACTGATGGCTACCTTCTCGCTGACGCTATTTCCAGTATAGGCAAGAACATTTACCATAGCGATATCGTCAACGCCATGAATGAGGTCTACAAGATAGTTTCCCGCCTCTTGATTGATTGCCACAATAATAAAGGCAACCAATCTGATGAGTCCCCAATATATCATGATGGCGGTAGTCAATTTCTTACTGTACTGAGTATAGTTTTTATTATTCGCCATCAGCCTTCACCCCTCAACCAAGAGCAACTTTCAATGCTTCAAAGAAAGTCTGTGCAACATCACGATTTAATGTAATCATTTCAGACCCAACACTTGTGAGGTATTTACTCATAACATATCCCGTCTTCCCGTTATAAGTAATTTTCCACCATTCGTTGTTTGGCTTTTCAACTACATCAATAACAGCACCGTTTGGGATACTGCCAACCTTGATTGATGTTGCCGACATGCCGCTTCTTATGTTCAAAGACCCGTTGATTACCTTTGCCTGTTCAATCACAATAATCACCTCTCCATAGTCAACCCCCTTGAGTTCTCCCCATTCGTCCCAAGAGTTCAACTTGCTGTCATTTACAACGCCATATAGCGTTCCACGTGAGTCTATAATCTCGTCAACGCTGACGAACAGCCCGATATGATGCCTGTCTTCCCCGTCCGTCCTAAATAGGGCCGTCGCACTCTTTAATTCATTCCCGTCCGCACGTTTACCGTTAACAAGCTTCCCTTTGTTACTGCAATAGTATTTCCAAATGGAATTAGACCCATGCGGCACATATGACCCGAACTTTTTAAAGGCGTAGCTAAACAGACCGGAGCAGTCAGCAACCATTCTCCCAATCCATTTTTTGCCATATAATTTCGCTTTGTCGTAGTCTGACGATGTTTTGTTGGCAAGAGCGTCCTGTCTTTTTTGAGTCCACAGTACACCCGCCGTTCCCCATATGTATCCCCATTTTTCGTTTAACGCCTGTCTGAAAAGAGCTATTAGCTGTGATGCCTTAATCTGTGTAGCCATATAACTCCCCCATATTGAAAATGTATTTTCAACCTGTGACAGTTATTCTGCCGCTTGCAACAGCAGTACCGCCAATGCACCCGTGAGAGACGGCATCTCCGCTGATATTAACACTGTCGCAAGGTACGACGTTCAACGGAATCGACGGGGTATTGCAGGTAATACCGCCATTATACACACGGAGGGGGTTTGCATCGTTATATCCAGTTTCATACGCACGTTCAACAGCTCTTTCAAACTCTGCCTTTGCGATTGTAACTGTGTTGTTTTCGTTTTCTTTGACATAAACAATCATCGGTTTCATTTCATCTCATCTCCTTTAAAAACGTCTATTTGAATGTTATCATTGGCCTGTACCCATTACTACATCGACACTTGACGGAGGTTGTATTATGAGCGAATACGAGGAACTTAAAACAATGATGATGACTAATCTGCACACAGACTACGGCATTGATACAGAAACAATCAAGAAGGTCTGTGATTGCCTCGACACAATATCAACAAGATATGTTGTTCGCAGACAGGATGACATAGCACAAATCCAATGCTGTAACGGCGACATTCTTAAACAATACATAACTGCCAAAGAGGTTGAGGGATGTGCCGCTGGTACTGTGAAGAACTACCGATACATACTTACCTTATTCTTTGATTATGTCCAAAAGGATATCAAAGAAATAGAAGCAGTTGACATACGTAAATTCCTCCGAGAATACAAGGAAGATAGAAATGTTGCAGACTGTTCGTTAGATAAGTATCGTGAGGCAATTGTTTGGTTCTTTTCTTGGTGTCATGAAGAAGGGCTTGTAACGGTTAATCCAACACATAACCTTAAGCCAATCAAGTATGAAGAAAAAGAAAGGAAGGCTTTAACACGGCTTGAACTTGAAATTTTCAGAAACTCATGTGAAACAGTTAGAGAACGTGCTATTGTTGAATTTCTGTATTCAACCGCCTGCCGTGTAAGTGAATTGTGCAACGTAAAGAAATCAGACATCAACCTTCATGAACAAACGGTGAAGATTTTTGGTAAAGGCAAAAGAGAACGCACATCATGGATTAACGCCAAATGCCTTGTTGCAATATCTCAATATCTTGAATCCCGTGACGATGATTCAGAATGGTTATTCGTGAATCAAAACAAGCCTCACGGTAAGTGCAGTGGCACATCCATTGAAAGGCTTATAAAGAAGATTCAACAACGCTCCTGTGGCATCCCGTTTAAAGTCACACCGCATATCATGCGACACAGCAGTGCAACACACGCTTTGCAAAGCGGCATGGATATTGCTGAAATCTCTAAATTTTTAGGGCATAAGAGGCTCGAAACGACGATGCGTTATGCCCATGTGTCAACAGATGATGTCATGCTCGCTCATAGAAAACACGTCGTTTGATGTTATCAGATATTCTCTTGTTCCTTATCCTGTTCCTTTTCATGCCAAAAGTCATGCATAATAGTGTTCCCATAGGAGTCCCACATGACAATGTTGCACCAAGATAGGGTCGGGTTAAGAATGTCCTGCGAAAGAATGGCGGCGAACTTCTTCCGTGCTTCATCAATCGTTGCAAAAGAAAAAGGTACTGTCCGGTTCTCGGCTTTTGCAACTTTGTTATACTCGACACTTGTTACATAATATCTTGATTCTTCCATAGTAAAAACCTCCTTTCTTTTTATAGAAAAAAGTATTCAATCTGATACGAAAGCGGACAAATCGGTTGTTGACGGTCACGGCGTTAACCAAGCGGTTACAATTGCTTCTTTGCCGACAAGTGGTGGAAATATGTCTTTCAGCGTGACCGCTTCACAAGGATTGACAATCGGAAGTGTAACCATTCCTGTGTATTCAAAAGGTTTTATTGTAGCCACAGGGCAAAGCGGCAATGACGCCACACTATATGCCGTTGACCCCGATGGAAACTTTTATAGCGCATACAGGAATGGAACGACTTGGGGTTCTGCTCAAAAAGTACGCAGAAACACAACTTATACATCGCCTTGTAATTACACCTATAACAAAAGGACAATCAAGTACACAATCAGCGGTAGCCTTGTTTACTGTTTTGTTGAAGGCTTAGTTGGTGTGCCAGCAGGTTCAACTACAATATCCACGATTCCAAGCGATTGTAGACCGTCAGTTAATATTCAACAGGACTGCTTTTTTCTTCTGAATAACACAAGCGGAATCAAGCTTCGTATTAACGCAATGCCAAGCGGAGAATTACAAGTGTATAACTACGGGTCA
This sequence comes from Ruminococcus sp., assembly GCA_045627145.1. GTDB lineage: Bacteria > Bacillota > Clostridia > Oscillospirales > Ruminococcaceae > Ruminococcus. The sequence continues at coordinate 55,563 of JAZQND010000121.1, forward strand.
AGTGCAATCACTAATAACAACGAAAACATTACGTTTATTTATCCGCTTGAGAGAAGCAATTAACCGTGTCAAAACGTAACAAGCGTTGTGTATACTCTGTTTGTGCTACTGCCGTTGTATTTTGCGATGATATAGTATGTTGTTTGTGCCGTTGTGTGACCGCAAAGAGTTGTCCCACCACCCAATGAATTGTGTGCCATAAACGAATAGGTTCTTGATGGGTCAGTCTGTGCGGAAATCACGATTTCTTGTGGCATATTATTCATGTATTCCAAGTTTGCCGTAAGCATGAAGTTAGTGTCCGCAGGAATCACAACAGATACTCCAGTATACGTGAGAGTTGTTGCCGAAGTGAAGTTTGTGCTTGATGTAGACACGGCAGGAATAGCAAACTTCTGCACCGTCCATGTGCCGTTTCTGTAATCGTATTTATATGTACTCGCATTGTATACCGATACGATTACTTCGAGGAAGTTTGCAGTAAATCTACTGCCGAAAACGTTCGCAACATACTGGCTATTCCAATAGATTCTTGATGCTATCCCACCGACTGGCTTTCCCTCAAGATACGTTTTGATTGAGGATTCTAACGTTCCACCCGTGAGAGTTACTTCATCGAATGTCAATTTAGTCGCAATCGTATCAGAAAGTGCCTTTCCTTGAGCCGCAGAAAGCGGTTTGTTGGTTGCGGTACTTGTCAAGTTGTTCTGAATGTCAGAGATATTTACCTTGCTGTCATTGAGTGCCTTTCCTTGAGCGGCACTCAGAGGTTTATTCGTTGCTGTTGATGTCAAGCTGTTTTGAATGTCGGATGTTTTTACCCGAAGTGCCATCTCCGTATCAATCGTATCACTGTTTCCGTTCCACACAGCGACAGAGTAGTTTTCGTCAGATGACGGCTTGGTTAATTCTATGTTAGGCGTTTTTGTACTCATTGTTTCACCCCTTATATTGAAAATGTATTTTCAAAAAAGAAATGTGTAGTGTGTCAACTCACGTAGAACACACTACACGCAGATATCCCTGTACTACTCTGACTTTTTGCCTTGACTGTGATAGCTCTGTCAAGTCTACACCAAGTCGGGTCACAGTTCGTTTCAAGCCTAATCGTCATGTATCCACCGGAAGGACTAAGCACGTTCTGTGCCAACGCTGTACGCATTACATTGAGGTCAATATTAGTTCCTGCCGTATATACACGACCGCTCGCCGTACCTATCACAATGTTTGCTCCGCTTGGGTTCAAAATGGCCTTGAAGTCAAATCCACGACCAACAGCGGTACTCGAATATACATATAACGAAGCAACAATCCCGTAGAAAAGATTGCCGCCAAGATAGTCATCCGCTGAGTATGGCACACTAAAATCACGATAACGACCAAGCGTACCACCAACTTGACTCAACGTTCTATCGCTTGATTCTGGTGTATATAGCCAAGACTTTTCGGATGCGTTCGAGGGCTTGACCCAAATAATCCCATGCCCAGAGGGTTGAGATTCAGACACAACAATACTCGGGATATCACGCCCGCCAACGCTGAATTTATTGGCGATAATTGATTCTGCACGAAGATTGCCTTGGTCATTGACAGAAAACGTTGCGTTACTTTCATCAGAGCCGAAGATGATAGAACCGCTTGTGTCTTTTGCGTGGACATTAAACGTACCAGCGGTTTCCATGTTGATGCCACTCGAAGACAGCTCAAGGTTGGTTTGGTTACCTGTTTTCATTCGGATATACTTATTACCCGTGAAGTCCAAACCGTTTGCGCTAATGTCAATTCCGCTCTGAATAGCGTACTTCTGATTTGCCACAGCCGTTGCCGCCGCTTGTGCCGCATTAGCCTTTGACGTTGCGTCCGCACTTGCGGTTGAGACAGCAAGGTTGATTGCGGTGGATGTCTGACTGATTGTCGAGTAACTTTCAAGCTGACCGTTAACGTAGGTCTTTGCTTCATTCACAATAGCGTCAGCAGTCTGTAACGTTGATGTTTTTGCGATAGAAGCGTTCTTTGCGTTCGCCTCTGCTGTTGCCGCAACAGTGTCAGCATATGCCTGTGAGTCAGCATCGCCTTCCTGCCGTGCAATAACCTCTTGGCTGATACTGCCAGCTTGAATCTCCAACTGCGCTTCATTTGCAGACACACGGGAGTTTGTAAGGCTCAGTTGCTCTTGGCTTGCCTTCAATGCAATCTTTTCATCAGTCTGTTCGAGCTGAGTCTGCAACACTGTATACATTGAGCTATCATTTACGCTATCCCATCCGCTTCCGCTGTAAACATACTGTTCGGGAGGTTTACCCAAATCCATATACCTAAAAGCGGCAAGTTCTTCATGGGTATAGTTTGCCAAGTCAGCGTGTGTCAGCCTGTTTGTAGGCTTAATCCAAAGGTCACCAACGGCAGGGTCTTCGGGTTCTGTTGCAGAGTAGAATATCTGCCCTCTGCCAAGCTGTCCGATAGTACGATTGATGCCAGCAATCTCGTCCACAATGGTATTTGTGTGCGTTGCAGACCAAGAACCGATAGTGCTTTGAAGATATGTATTCGCAGAGATGTCAATACCTTGACCAACATCAGATGCGAGCTTTGCGATAGTTACAGACCGTGCGTTCAGCTTGTCCGTGGTGATAGCGTTCGAGGCGATGTTGTCCGCTTCAATCGCACCCGTTGCAATCTTGTCTGAAGTGATTGCACCCGCATCAATCTTGTCAGATGTAATAGCATCAGCGGCAATTTTGTCAGCGGTTATGGCATCGGACTGTATGTTTGTTGCGCTCACGGCATCTGCGGCAATCTTTCCAGCGGTAATTGCACCAGCTTCAATCTTAGCAGACGTGATAGCATTTGCCGCTATCTTATCGGCATTAATTGCACCGGAACTTACCTTTTCAGCAGTAACAGCACCCGCATCAATCTTGTCAGCGGTAATAGCCCCAGCGGCAATCTTAGAAGCAGTCACGGCATAAGCATCAAGCTTCTCAGTTGTTATAGCCCCAGCGGCAATCTTATTTGCCGTCACAGCACTTGCCGCAATCTTGTCAGCGGACACAGCACCCGATACAATCTTATCAGCCGTCACAGCATTGGTAGAAATATGTTCGGCAAGGATAGAACCAGATGCGATTTTTTCAGCCGTCACAGCATCAGCCGCCAAATCTTCAGCAGTTACAGCACCAACCAAGTCGATATGTTCAGCCTGTATCAAAACGGTTGATGCGCTTTGGTTAATCATCGAAGCAATCGTCTCGCCGTTATAGTCAGAAGAAGACACCTTTGACTCAATAGCGTCAGTATTGATGTCAATCTGAGCCTCTGCCGATGTAACACGTCCGTCAATCGAATCAACTTCCGTCTGACTTGCCTTCAAAGCAATCTGACCAGTATGTAGCGTAATCGTTGCTTCTGCTGTATCCATCCGTCCTTCAAGGCTGTCTACATCAGTTTGATTGGCCTTCAAAGCAATCTGTGTGGCGTTTTGCTGGATGCTTGTCGTGTGAGACGATACGGTTGAATCAAGATGCGTATCCTGTGCAGATTTCCATTCAGTTCCGTTATATCTGTACAGCTTATTGCTGTCGTTTGTGTCAACCCACAAGTCGCCGCTCGTCATACCGGATGTTGGGGCATCGTTCTGATAATATGTCTTGTTCTTGCTGTTTGCTGTTGCTTGTGCTGTATTAGCCGTAGTCTGAGCGGCATTTGCAGTTGTCTGAGCGGCGGTAGCCGTTGTTTTTGCCGTATTGGCGTTTGTGTTTGCTGTGTTCGCCGTAGTCTGAGCGGCAGTAGCCGTAGCAGAAGCTACATCAGCAGTATCCTGTGCCGCATCTGCGGCTTCCTGCGCTTCGTCAGCCGCAGTCTTTGCGGCTTGAGCCGTAGTCTTTGCTTCGTTCGCAGTTGTCTTTGCTGAATTAGCATTTGTGTTAGCCGTGTTTGCAGTTGTATTTGCCGTATTAGCTGTTGTTTGTGCGGCAGTAGCCGTACTCTGCGCCGTAGTAACACGTGTATCAAGAGACGAAACGGAAGTTGAAAGTCCCTCAGCAGTTTCCTCAACAGTTGTAACACGATGAGCCAATGCGGTAACAGTTGTCCCGTCAGCCTTTGTCTCAATATCCTGTTCAAGCGTTGAAATGTCGCTCTGCATCCCATTGATACTTGTAGTGTGGCTTGCAACTGTCTGACTAAGCGCAGTCACGGTAGAACCGTCAGCCTTAGTCTCAATATCAGACTCAGCCTGCTCAACACGTTCCTCAATGCCTTCGATAGATACAGTGTGGCTTGCAACCGTATTACTCAGCGATGTTACCGTAGAGTTATCTGCCTTTGTGGCAATTGTCTGTTCTGCCTGCGTTACACGGCTTGTTACAGAACCAATTGCGGTTGTGTGCGAAGCAACCGTACTACTTAACTCAGCCACAGTAGAACCATCCGCTTTAGATTCAATATCTTCCTCGGCCTGTTCAACACGTGCTTCAATAGAGCCAATTGCGGTTGTATGCGAAGCAACTGTATTACTTAACGTTGTTACCGTTGAATTATCAGCCTTAGTCTCAATATCTTCCTCTGCCTGTTCAACTCTCGCTTCAATCTGACCAATAGAGGTAGTATGACTTGCAACAGTGTTACTTAACGTTGTAACAGTTGAGTTGTCTGCCTTAGTCTCAATATCAGACTCAGCCTGCTCAACACGTGCTTCAATAGAGCCAATAGAAGTCGTATGCGAAGCAACAGTGTTACTTAACGTTGTAACAGTTGAGTTGTCTGCTTTCGTTTCGATATCTTCCTCTGCCTGCTCAACACGTGCTTCGATAGAGCCAATTGCGGTTGTGTGTGAAGCAACCGTACTGCTTAGTGTAGTTACCGTTGAATTATCAGCCTTAGTCTCAATATCTTCCTCTGCCTGCTCAACACGTGCTTCGATAGAGCCAATTGCTGTGGTGTGAGACGCAACTGTATTACTTAACGTTGTGACAGTTGAATTATCGGCCTTTGTTTCAATTGTTTCCTCGGCCTGTTCAACTCTCGCCTCAATAGAGCCAATTGCTGTGGTGTGCGAAGCAACCGTGTTACTTAACGTTGTGACAGTTGAGTTGTCTGCCTTAGTCTCAATATCTTCCTCTGCTTGTTCAACACGTGCTTCAATCTGACCAATAGAAGTCGTATGCGAAGCAACTGTATTACTTAACGTTGTGACCGTTGAGTTGTCTGCCTTCGTTTCAATTGTTTCCTCGGCCTGCTCAACTCTCGCCTCAATAGAGGCAATAGAAGTCGTATGCGAAGCAACCGTACTGCTTAGTGTAGTTACAGTTGAGTTGTCTGCCTTCGTTTCAATATCTTCCTCTGCCTGCTCAACTCTCGCTTCAATCTGACCAATAGAGGTAGTATGACTTGCAACCGTACTGCTCAATGCTGTAACAACAGAGCCATCAGCCTTCGTTTCAATATCTTCCTCTGCCTGCTCAACTCTCGCTTCAATAGAGCCAATTGCTGTGGTGTGAGACGCAACTGTATTACTGAGAGTTGTCACCGTTGAGTTGTCTGCCTTCGTTTCAATTGTTTCCTCGGCCTGTTCAACACGGTCTTCAATCTGACCGATAGATGTTGTATGAGATGCAACAGTGTTTGACAACGTTTGAACAGTGGACGAATCCGCTTTTGTTTCAATTGTTTCCTCGGCCTGTTCAACACGGTCTTCGATAGAGGCAATACTTGTCGTATGTGTTGCCACGGTATTCGAGAGTGTGGTAACCGTAGAAGCGTCTGCCTTTGTTTCTACTGTTTCTTCAACAGTATCAATCCTATCTTCAATCTCACCGATACTCTCTGTATGGGAGGAAACGGTATTACTCAATGCCGTAACGGTTGAGTTGTCTGCTTTTGTCGTAATCGTCTGCTCTGCCGTTGTAAGCCGTGTAGCCACTCCAGATAGCTGAGTCTGCGTCTGAGATAATCCAGCCTCTACATCATCCATAGATGACTGGACATCGGATAGGTCATCCTCAACTTGTGTCAAAGATGTATGCACTCCGGATAGGTCATCCTCAACTTGTGTCAATGACGACTGGACATCAGATAGGTCATCCTCAACTTGTGTCAAAGATGACTGGACATCAGATAAGTCATCCTCAACTTGTGTCAAAGATGTATGCACTCCGGACAAATCATCCTCCACGCCTTCAAGCGACTGCTGTACACTTCCCATGCTTGTTTCAAGAGAAGATATGTCAGACTGAGCAGAAGACATATCTGTTTCAAGTTGCGAAACCCTCGCAAGCAACTCCGTTACATCCGTATCCTCAATCAGTTTCCACTGCCAAACGCCATCAAGCTTCAAAAATCTATACGCCCTGCCGCTTGATGAATCAAAGAAAAGGTCTCCTTGGTGTTTTTCCTTAAGTGCCTCAGTTGTCCATTGGCTCGCAGGAACGTTATTAAGAGTGGGCGTATAAGGATAGTAAAAAGTTTCGATGGAGGCATCAACTTCACGCTGAAGCACTTCAATGTCTCCCTCAATCGTTGTGATGTCTCCTTCAATGGCAGACACGTCACTTTCGATTGTAGAAATCTTACCAATCTCCGTTTGAACTGCGGTTGCGAGATTCGTCAGCGCAACAGCCCCGTTCGCAATTTGCACACCATTGATTTTGCCAACAGTGATATTAGCCGCATTGAGGTTGACAACATCAATGACACCCGCATCAAGCGTACCCGCAGTAATCTTGTTTGCCGTCAGACCAACAATCTTTGCGTCCGTAATAGAGCCGTCAGCAATCTGAGCTGTGCCAACAGCACCAGTTTCAATAAGTGCCGTAGTAATAGCACCCGTTGCAATCTTCGCTGTGGTAATCGCCGCATTGTTAATCTGAGCTGTACCGATTGCCGCATCTGTAATCTTTGCACTCGTAATCGAGCCATCCGCAATCTTTGCGGTAGTCACAGCCAAGTCTTCGATATTCGCACTCTTAATCTCAGCGTTGCCAATCTTTGCACTTGTGATAGAGCCGTCTTCAATCTTAGCCGTAGTGATTGCCGCATTGGCAATCTTAGCAGATGTGATTGCGGCATCAGCAATCTGAGCCGTGCCAATAACCGCAACAGAGATTTCGGCATCTGCTATCCGTGCCACATCGGCTTCAAAGTCTCTGACCTTGGCAGTGCTAATGCTACCATCAACAAGCTGTACTCCCTGTATTGAATTCGGCTTGATTTGGTCACCCGAAATCACCATGTTCTGAAGTCGCTTGGATACATCAATATTGTTATATTCTTCTATTTGCCTTCTGACGGTAGACGCAATCTGTTGTGCCAGTGTTCTTACTGCATCATTTGCGTCAGCCACTTAATTCACCATCCTTCGTTGAAAATGTATTTTCAAATAGACGATGTCACATCGTCAAAGAACTTTCGTAAGTTATATTTATAATTGACTTTCAGCAATTGCTGTTCAATCAAAAGACCATACTGAGCCACATCTTCATGGTTAATAGATTTCTTGTTGAGACCGTCTGTAAGCTCATGGTACTTGCCAATAGAAAGAAAATATGTTTTGTTGACATTTCTGAAATTGATATAAAATCCAGCTATGACACCATCATGCTGAGATGCCCTGTCAAGACCTTCTATCTGCCATTTCTTGATTTCAAAAGTATGTTTCTTCCCATCGTTGTCAAAATCTTCACGCCAAAAAGTCAAACTCCCAGATGTGGACTTGAGTTCCAACGCAAAAAAGTATGGTTTGACAAACGCATAGAAATCATATGGCTGATGCGGGCTGAACCTTGTCTTTGACGCACCGCCAAAAGATGCCGCTGGGTCAATAAGTCTTTGGCAATAAATACCATCCGGTATACTATTCACAAAAGCCTTTTCAAATACCTTACCTTGATTCACCGCATCACACCCCCTTAGACGCACGGCGTTATATTATTATTGTTATTACAGATACACATAATGATGATGAATAAAACAATAAAGAGCAAAGCTCCGAAATCCATCATTGTCACATCCTTGATTGTTATCGTTAAAAAGAGTACAATAAACACGGAGGTGTTCATCGTGATTGTTTACAAAAAAGTGCTTGAAAAGTTAAAGGACAAAGGTTACTCGTCATATGTCATTAAGCGTGACAGGCTTCTCCCGATGGCAACAATGCAAGCCATCCATGACGGCAAAGCCATCACGCTTACAACGCTTGACAAAATTTGCAAAATGACTGGTCTTCAGCCTGCGGACTTGATTGAATATGTCCCAGACCCAATTGAAGATGAAGAAATTAAAGGGACGGTATAAACCGCCCCTCGTTTTATCTCACCACAGTGATACTCGTTTCAGTCCAGTCCCCATCCAAGTCTTTTATCCATTTCTTAGAACCGTCAGCCAAGAAAGCGATGCTCCCAATAGCTGTTTCTGTGGGGAGGGTGTCCAAATCAGCAGAGCTTTCAACCATAAATACCTTATGGTTTTCTCCGTAGTTTTCACCGCACCCGCCCTGTTTAAGCAGAGCATAGCTCATACCTATCACTCCTTTGAGTCAGTAAAAATAAGGGGTGCTTCAGAAAGTGAAGCACCCCATTCTTGCATTGAAAATGTATTTTCAATGTCTAAAGCCTTCACATCAAATTAAATTTAGGCTCGTTGTTTACCGAATTTGTTCGATTTCCTTGCGTTAGGCTTTTCACGTTTTTCACCAACAACCTCATCGGGCTGTTCAGCGACATCTTCGTTTTCGATTTTGATTTCTTCCTTGGGTTTACCATCTTGCAAGATTTCCATGAGCTGTCCCTTTGCAGGCTCGGGGTAGTTCACCATTTCCTCAACGTCAACAAGAGACACAATGTAATCTTTTGCCTGTTCTTTGGTAATAGAGCCATCAGAATACTGGCACAAGACTGTGTATACTTGGAAGTGTTCGGGCTTGCAAGCAACCGCTCGCCACATAATCATGTCCTTGCGGTCACATGCGTTACAGGCAAAATATCCAGTACCGCAGACCTTGCACCAGTGGTTAATTTCTTTATTCATCAAGCTTCGGGAACATAGATGGTGAACAGAGTCTTATCGGCGTTGCAGTATTCCTGCATGGCCTTAATGGTGAAGGGATGCTTACCATCGGTAGCGAAGGTAACATCAAAGTCAGACATCAGTTTCGCCTGCGGGAACACGATGTAGGCATAATACTTGGTAGAGATATCACAAGTATCAGCACCAAGAACCTCCATGATGAACTTGCCAGCGGTCGGGAAGTTCTTCGCATCGTTGGTGACGGCAACAGCACCGAGGTCGGTAGTACCGTCAGCAGTGTAGTAGTACACGCACCAAGCCTTTTCGGCAGTGGTCACATCGGTGGGCGGGGTAATCTTCTTGGTGGAAGCGTTCACCTTGAACTTACCTTCGGCGGCAGAGGCGGCGGCTTCATACTTCTTGCCAAGAGTACCATCGCCGTTCAGCTTATAGATGAAGGCTACTTCAGCACCGGAAGTGCCAACGGGAGTATAGTCAAGGGTAACATCAGTGCCAGTGACCCAAGTAAATTCTTGGAAGTGAGGCACGAGGATAGTGTTGGTGGTGGAAGCAACCTTCTTCTGACCACCGGACTGAGCGGCAAGCAGGCCAAAGTCAATCAGAGAGTTGCTTGCGGAGAACTCAGCGTTCTTCGCACGTTCAAAGGTCATGATAGGTACGCCGATAGCGTCAACAGCGTCAGTGCTGTCGGCATTGACGGTAATCTGAGGGTCTTCAATCTGATTGATAGCCCACAGCACGGAGTCATCGGCAGTGGACAGCATAGTACCACGCAGAACACGGTCAATAACAAAGTTATTCACATCAAAAGCCATATTCGTTTCCTCCTTTTTGTTTGTCACTTGATTGTATACAAATCACGTGACCAGTCGATTGATTTTTTATCAACCTTACTCATATCAACACGCCCTGCGTATGCACCTTGAAGTAGCAAGTTCGACGTATTGATTGCAGAAATTCGTGCAACAGAATCCATAAACGGGAACAGCGGCATACTTCTGACTTCATACAAATTGTACTTAAACCCAGCACTGTTGACCATCGCTGATATGAGAGGCATCAGCGTAGATTTCCACTGCTTCTGAGCGTTCAGTTTCTTCCTTTGTCTGTCATCATCAATCAATATCCGTTTTGTCATGGGGTTTCCCGCAAATTCGGGTTTCTTCTTGATTCCGTGTAGCGTAGTCAAGAACCCCTGTATCATCATGTATATCCGTTTATCTATTCGTAACCCGCTCTCTGCGTCATAAAGCACAAGTTCATCGTTGTCTTTTTGCTTATACAGCTTGAGCTTTGTCAAGTCCAAATCGCCAAAGATAATTGCAGTTTTCTCGGGCGGCATTGTGCATGTCATCATATGGAACATCTCAAGGTCAGATAGCTGTTCGTAGTCAATCCCTTTGTCCTCAAGCTCCGGTTTGAAATCAGACGGGATTGCTGTCAAGCTTGAGATAAAAACCCAGTATTCCTTCTCGCCGTATTCAATGATGTCACCCAAACTTGGGTGTTTTAACGTTATCTTGTCATTGATAATATACGGGTCACCGAAGTAAATACGCAGATAATCCACATCAGTGGTATTGTTCGCTATGATATTCATTGTAACGTCTCACAGTGCCTATTCCAGTCTTCGACCGTGTAGACAAGCATACGCCCACGGAATGATTCGGAAAACTGCATACGTGGACTCGGTTTACGTTCAAGCCTACCGAATCCAAAGTCCGTCCGTCCATTCAGCAGTTCGTCAACACGCTGACAGATTGCATCCCTGCGAATCTTGCCATCCATCGACATAAGGCTTTTCGGCACGGCAACGTATACATACAGGTTGAATCTCGTCACAGCGCAGTTAACAACTTGCTCGGGGTCAACCTCAACGCATACAAACACTTTATCGTCCTTCACAGTAGAATCAACGTAATCATACAAAAAGCACTGCTTCTCAAACAGGTCAGAAGCAGGCAGTACATGATTCTTATCATTGGCAACAAGCTCAACAAATTCCTTGTCTCTCAAAAACGTATTGATAACATTTCTTTTGTAGTCTGTCAAAGATGACAGATGCGGCATTATAATCCCCATCCTTTCGCATTGGTTTCCACAGAGTCCGTAAGCTCTTTCAAGCCACCCACAATACTGACGGACGCAAGTCTGTCAGCAGTTCTTTCTGTATGGATGATAAACTCCGTAGAATTGTCATAGTTCCAGTCGTATTTACGACCAAACCACCGACCGTTACGCACAGACGAACAAGCCCCGCTCGGCAAATCCGCACGTTGCCTGTAATATTCGTTAGCTGTTTCGTAATCAAGCTCGTCATACCACGCCTCGCAAAGATACGGTTTACAGCGTCTGATTGCAGAATGTCCAGCATAAGCATCGTGATATATATCGTTTGTGTCTTCAAATCTCTCATCGTTGACGGATATGATATATTCCTCTCCTGTCTCCTGCGCCTCAATCTTAGCCGTCCTTGCCTCCATGTCATAGATGACGCTATGCACACTTTGCCAAGTTTTTGCCGTACTACGTGAGCGTGTTCTGTAAGCGTCTCCCGCAAGTTCCATAATTTCGGCAAACTCGTCTGCACGACTTGCACATGTAAGTTCGCCGCCAACAAACTCCGTATACCACGGGGGGTCTGCGTGGTTGGGAGCTGTGCTGTACGCCCTTGTAAACCTCAAATGATTCATCAGCTCACGCATACCATCTTCTGTGCCTGCGTTTTCATATTCATTCACAATCAGATTATACCGTTCAAGGCCAGAGCCATAAGCCGTGATACCATTCGTAATCATGGCATTATGCGTCTCATCCTGCGTGGCGGGCGTATATACTGAGCCATCTTCGTTGAGCGTTACGCCGTCCAAGTGGAAGTTGGTCATATAGTTTGCCTCATGCACAACAGTAGTGTTGTTTACAAATTCCACTACATATGTCTCATAGGCATCAGCAATCATGAAATGTACTTCATAATTCATGTCATGAAGTGCCTTCGGGAAATAAATCGTCATATGCTTGCGAATAAAGTTCGTTGCCTGCGTTGCTCCGGAACAGTGGTCAAGAACGTACCTCAATACCATCATCACGGACAGCTCGACCTCGCTGTTCTCAGACGGCAATACAACGGTATTCTCCCCCTTGTCAGAGGGAACAACGTTAACGCTACATACAAGCCCGAACTCATTGATTCCATCCAACACTTGGAAGGGTAGTATCTTGTAGATGAGTTCGTCCCCATCGTGTTCTTTCGCAACATAAGACAGCGAATGTTCTTCGTCAAACATCGTGTTGTCGGCAATCATGTTTTCAACATCGTCACTGTCACGCAATCTGTCTTCAACAAGCGTCCATCGGACAAGTCCGTGTCCACCGTAATTCCATGACTCCGCATCGACTTGACTGACTTTCCATGCCGTTGGATGGGATGTGTTCCTGTCCATCAGCAGTCTGAAGTCGTTGTCAACCTTGATTGTTGACTCGTTATACGGCAAAAATATCAGCCGCTCAGACGAACCGAGCGTCATCATACTTCTCGCCGTTTCACCCGAATTGTACTGAGTTGCGTTCAACGTATGTACAGGATACTGTACTACATCGTTCGTATTGGGTACTTTGAAGTTCAGCATATACTTGCAATACTGCAAGTCACACTTTTCATAAACAGTATTGTTTTCAGCAAGTGATACGACAAGCCACCACTGATTATGAAAGTAGAGGTAATCGCCGCATTGGTTTGTACCAATCGCAGACAAGACTGTTCTTTGGTCAGACCGTGTTTGCGTGTCTGCCGTCAAGTCCTGTATTAACATACGACTAACCACTGGCGTATTCGTGATTCTGTCTCCGTAATTTGCTACCTCTGTGGCAAGAGATGTCCCAAGTACATCGTTTTCAAATGTTTGAGACTGCCACGACAAGTCTGACTCCTCATATCCTCCCAAGGTGGTCTTACGCATCAAATACCATTCTTGTGCCATACTACCACCCCGCTCAGTTAGAATAATATGATACCTTTTGCTTATTGATGAAGTCTCTTGCACGTGCAAGCTCAGTCTCAAGTTCAGCCGCAGTGTATCGCTTCGTATCTCCGTTGCCGTTCAACTGAACGTCCTTCGTATACAGATTGTTGATTTTGTTCACACGGCTCAACTCACGTTCGCAATACCGAACCTTCATCAGATAGGCCAAGGTCATCACAACCCCAGCGGGAGGCTCTTTGGTGAACTCATTTGTCGATGTGTCAAAATCAAGCGAGCTTATTTCCATCTCGTATTCAGCAAGAGCGTCAGCAAACCATCTGTTTTCAAGCCCTTCGGGAATGACAACTTGGTCTGCGAATAGGCTCTCAAAGCTTGAGATTACATCTCCCCTGTTCGCCATTCAATCACCTCCCGTTAAAAATACATTTTCACTCAATACGTGTCCCAACGTATTCTTCAACAAAGCGAATCTTCCTGTAATCATTCACATTCGCCTTCTTGATGTAGTCAATCAGAATGAACTTCTCAAAATGTTCAACGACAGACTCACGAATTGCACGTTCAAAATCGCCTTGACGCTTGTACTCAAAAATGCGTTTCAACTTTTCTTCGTCAAGAAGGTTCTGCTTTTCTTTCCCGTCTTCGCTGTCAAATCCAAGTTCCTTACGAATAGCCTCATCTTCGATATAGATGCGGGCATGGCTACCCTTGCCATCACGACCAATGAACAAAGTGTTATTTGAGTAGCACTGAGCCTTCACTTCATGCTCGTCAATGTATACTTTCGCATTGGGTTGGATAGTAATATCTCCAATCGAATTTTTACGCTGAAAGCTTACCTCCCACGGGGCTAAATTTCTACATACAATTCTCGTGTTCTCAGCCATTTTCCATTTCCTCCATGTGCTTTTGTTTGAAATCTTCCCATCCGCTCAACGCTTTTTCAAGGCGTTCTCCCCTCGCAAAAACAAAGTACGGCGACTTGCTCTTGGCGTTATATCCCTCACGCTCATAAGAGATACCACACGCCTTCAGATAGTGCATCAGCAAGGGGGAGTAACAATAGAACATATCTTTCTGCTTTTCCATATAGTTTTTACCTCACAAAAAATAGAGGGGCGGTATAACCAGCCCCTCAAGTTAATCATCAAATCACGAAATCAGTAGCGGGAGACAGGTTGGTGTCATTCAGCAGACCGATTTCAAATTCACGGCCCTTAGCAACGTCAGCCGCAACTTCAAGGTCGAAGCGGGTCAGAATCTTGCCAGTGGCAGGGTCGTTACCAGTCATGGAAGTCAGACCGCCACGAGTCCAAGTCATGATGGGGCTGTCAACGCCAGCGGGCAGGACGAACAGCAGACCTTCGGGCAGATAGGTCTTGAAGTTTGCGGGGTTGCCAGCGGTACGGGTGAGGTCAAAGGCGTTTTCAAGTTCCTTGACGGCAGAACCCTTATACATGCCGAGCAGACCATTCTTGCGAATTTCCTCCATAGCGGCATCAGAGATACCGAAGTGAGTACCATCGTCCCAGCCAGCAAAGTTGTTAATCTGAGACACGACAGAGTAGTCACCAACGATAGAGGTCTTGCCAAAGCGGCGAACGTTCTTCACGATATTATCAAGAGCCGCCTGCGTAATGCCAGCACCCTCGGCCCAATACTTCACGCCAGTAGCGTTCTTAATGGCGTTGTACACAACCTTCACAATGTACATGGAAGCCTTATTGCGGATGTCACGGCGAACCTGTTCCATGCCTTCGTTTTCACGCTGGGCATCACCGTTGGCAAGCGCACGGTAGTCAACAGCATAACCACCGGAGACGGTAACGGGAGCAACAGGGTAGATGGTCTTTTCGATTCCGGGGAATACGACATCGCCGCCATTAGCTTGGAAGCGAGACTTGTCACCCGCATGGGTATGCACTTCACGCTCAATGCTGTCACCCCAAGCCAGAGGCTTATAAGTGCCAAACAGACCCATCAGCTTGATTTCTTCCATCAGCAGGGGTTCAATGGTAAAGCGGCGAAGGGCGTTCAGCTCAGAAGCGGCGTGGGAATCACCCTCGGAAGCTCTCTGAGCCATGTCCTTAATCGCCGCAACCGCCTTGTCATTCACGTTGGTCTTACCGTTCGCAAGAGCGGAGAAAGTTTCAACGATAACAGAGTCCTTCTTAGTCACACGACCGTTGCCAAAGTCGCTATCACGGCGTACATTGTTCAGTTCGATAGTCATATTGTCAGCCATAGTCATTTTCCTCCTTTTGAAAATACATTTTCAATCAATCAGCTACCCACCACAGGCTGAGTGTCTTGGTCAACGGTAGAAACCTGTACACGGACGGCGTTCTTCGTACCGTACTGCATCTTTTCAAGAACAGTCACGTACACAGCATATCCGGTCAGAGTAGTTTCAACGGCAAACTTTCCGTAAGTGTCAGCAACCATAGTATCGCCAGCATCAATAGAGGCGAAGGTGGTAGTCAGATTGTCCTCGGTCACAATCAGATTGCGATGGTCAAATTCCTTCAGCAGAATAGCGTTCACCTTTTCGCCCTTTTTAATAGTGGCATCGGTGTAGCGTTCATCGCCAGTGTGTTCGTTCATGGCGAACCACAAATCCGCAGTCTTTGCGGTAGAGGCGGTAGGAGCGGCAGTCTTATGGTTAGAGTCAATCGTGAACACATAACCATTGGGGATTTCCGCATGAGCCACAACGGTGGGGTCATTCTTGATGTACTTAAACATACCGATAGTTTCAAGCTTAATCATACTTGTGTTCCTCCTTAATTGAAGATATCGATTTCGCCGTCTTTACTGGCGGCATTGATTTCGCTGAAGATGTCTTCCGGTTCTCCGTCATCTTCAGCGGAGTTGATTTCAGAGTTCTTCATTTCCTCAGCAGTACGCTTGCCGATTTCGATATAGATTCTATCGACAACACTGTTGATTTCGCTGTTCATGGGGTCGGCCTCAAAAGCTTCCTTTTCACTCTGAGCATACGCAATCTGTTCATCCGTAAAGACGGACAAAGCGGAGTTCAGTTCACCAAGGCGTTCACGGGCGAGAGCTTCGCCAAGCTTCTTCTCAAGAGCGTTGCGTTCTTCGTACAGAGCGTCATACTTCTGATTCAGAGCTTCGTACTCAGCCTTGACTTCATCAAGAGCCTTCTGAATAGCGACAGAACTTTCGATGGCTTCATTCTTTTCGTTTTCAAGCTGTGCCTTTTCGGCTTCAACCTTCTTCACTTCTTCCTTGCAGGCGTTCGTTTCGTCAATACGATTCACAATATCCTGCAAAGCGTTTTTCAGTTCTTCATTCATAGCTTCATTTACCTCACTTTCTGATTTATTTAGTTCAAGAATCGTGGCGGTTTGGTCTGCTGGGCGAACACCAAGCAAAGAGTATCCAGAATAGTCAAAGATGGTCGGAATACGCCCTTCCTCCACCTTTCCGTTCAGATACACGATGCCTTCACGGTCAACACACTTTGAAATCTCAACACTGCCATGTGGGGCATCCCCGTTGGCAATCTGTTCTTCAAGATATTTCACAAAGTTGTTGCAACGCATTTGGTCAATTGTTCCTTCTCCAATAACAACCTTTTTGACAACGCCATCAATTTCCACGTCGGCAATATAACCTTTGTCAAAATTACCAACGATTGTTGCGTTATCAAACACGGGCAAATCACCGTCATAACCCGTATCTCCATGACCAAGCAATTCATCCTGCTGTTCAGCGTCAGCAAATTCACACGTGAGGCTCATCCCCTTAATCGTGTCAATATTGTTTTCGCAGTATTCAGCAATCCAGCAAATGCCGTTATCGTTAAATTGCGTTCCGACCTTATCGACAACGCAACTGTCCGGATAGACTTCATGCAGAATCATTTTGAAGGGTCTACGCCCGTTCTTTCTCTTTCTGCCGTTCAATTCAAACATTTTCATACTAATTCACCTCCTTTACACACTCGGTTTCGGCTGTGAATTTGTATGGTTCGTCTTCGTTGTGACGGTCTTTGGATTGGTAGGATTATCAATCGTGGGTCTACCACCCTCATCGTCACTGGCAGACTGAGTAAAGCTTGTTTTATGCACGGGGTATTTATGCTCTAAGTCCATCGCAGTCTCATAGTCCATGATAGACATAAAAGCATCGGGTTGAATACCCGCCGCAGATGCCCACATAAGCAGGCTTCCACGCCCGTTCATATACATTTCCTTCGCAAAGCCAACAAAGTCACTACGGTTAGCATACGTGATAGGAAGATATACGACCTTTACCGTATTGCCGCCGCTCGTGAACTGTTCGTTCAACACCTTGTTCAGCTCATTTGTGAAAAGCTCAAGGACATTGAAAATCTCAGATGTAACAAGACGCAGATTGCTTTCCTGTGCGGAGTACGATGAATCTCCGCTACCGGACAGCAGAGAACCAGCAAAACCCATTGAAGTCGATACGTTGCTTCTGAGGTTCTTTTCGTTCTTTTCGTCAAGCAAATCAATGTCCGTATTGAGGGAGTCAATCTTTGTTCCTGCGGCAACAGAGAAAAAGCTGATGCCTCCCCTGTTGTTCTTCTGCGTAATACCACTCTTGACAGCATCATGTTGCGCTCTCTGCTGTTTTTCGCTCAAAGAGGACAACCCCTTGCGTTCACCTTCTGGGAAGGTTTCGTAATAGATGCGGTTATTTACCTCGTCCAAAACACCACGTTTTGTATCAGTGAAGTAATCAGAGAAAAAGATATCTTCCAATGCGGCAAGCACAAGGGGTCTGCCCCAAGGCTCACGCCTTTTTGCTCTGAATTTGACCGCAATCGTCCTTCTGTTATCAAGTACGACCCATTTCCCGCCTTTATTCTCAGAATAGCTCTTGTACGCAGTGCGAATCTCCTTCGGGTACTTTCTCAGTTTGCTCTCCGTTGTTTCATTCCCCTGCTCATCAAAATATCCAAGGTCAAAAGCAAGAACGTAACTTGAATTACGGATACCAACAATTTTCGTATAATCGGGCGATAAGCTGATAAACGAAGCATTGATGTCCGCATTGATTTCAGAAACGTTCTCGACCTCCCAATCGCTCATCTTTTTCTTCATCGGGGGTCTCTTAGTCGTTTCAAGATAGTAAAAGGCAACGCCATCAACGAAACTGTTATGCAGAACGTCACGGGCAAGCTCGTTATCACGGATAATATCAAGGATGTTCTCGATTTTTCTTCGTCTCTTGTCAGCGGTACTCGTATTCCCGTATGGCACAACAATCCTGTCAAGTGTCGGCAAAGAACACATATAGTCAATAGTGTTTGTTACAATACCGTTTGAGTTGTAAACCATCTCACTCAACTGTCTCAGACTTTTGTTGTTGTTCATTGGGTCATTAATCATGTCTTTCAGCTCATCGACAGACCAACACGAAAACTTATCAAGACTGCACGGAGCAAAGAAACTTCTGCCGATATTTGAGTAGAAAGAATTGAACTCACACGTATTGTTCTCATTTCCATTTGTTTCGCTCACTGGTATCACCTCCAATCTTTTTGTCAAAATAAAGCCGAGGGCCGCCATTAGCCCTCGGCATTAGACCGTTTGAAAATACATTTTCAATCTTCAAACCGATGTAGGATAATGGGACGCATATCTCCCATATAGGGCAAAGCCCTAATCGTATTGAACTCAATCCACTCAACGGCTTCATCTTCTGTGTACCCCTTTGTTTCAGTCAGCCACAGAACCATTTTGTCATAGTCGTAGACGGCTCTGCCGTCCTCAGAAATGCCGATACACGCATCCTCATAATCATAGTCAGCGAATATGATAGTGTCATCCTGCATATAATCAGCAAGTTTCTCTTTCAATGTCATATACTTTCACCTCAATTGATAAAGACACCTGTCTCATAATCATCTCCCTCAGAAATCAAATCATTCTCAAGCAGGGATGCAAAATAGTTGCCATACGATACGGCAGTGTATCTGTCCTTCGTATTGTTACTTGTCTCATACAGCTTAAAGAGACCTGTGTCCTTCATAAACTCGTACTCAAGCTCAACCATTTCGCCAATTAGTTCACGTGTTTCAAGGTACGGGCGTTCATAAAACAGCATCGTATCTGAGTCCGGAGCTTCATTATATTCTGGCATCTTGCTCAGAATGTCATCAACGGCATACTGATAATCGGGCAACAGGTCGATTCTTCCGCTCGTCAGCGTATCACGCATACAGATGGCGATATCACTGTTCAGTTTTGTTGATGCAACAACGGCATACACAACCTCCTTAGCTCCACTGACCTTAACACGTTCTGCCGTGTTTGCATCATTGAAGCAAGTCCATGCGGGGTATTCGACTCTGCGTTCCTCGTCGTACAAGACCTTTGCAAGTCTGTCATACAGTGTTACGCCGCCGTTTCTAAGGTCAAGTACCAAGTAATCAGCTTCAAAGTCAGTAAACAGCCGCTTAATCTCAATAGCCTGCTTATCAACATCTCCACCCTTGTTTGCCCTTATGAAACTTAAGCTTCTTCTGTAACCCTTGATAGTATTGCGTTCTTCGCCTTCCACACGCATTGTTTCGGGTAGTAGCCGAATACAGGCAGAAACAGAGTTGTCGTTCTTTTTCTTATCAACAAACGCAATATCGCAGGCCACGATACGAATTTCCCCAGCCTGTTTCTTGATGGCGTAAGGGTTTTTCTTGTGAGCCAGCACATCCATACTGTTACGAGGATAGAAGCACGGGATGTTTCTTTGGTTCTTTGTTAGCATGGCAAAATTGAAAAAGCCCTTAACGTTTTCACGCAAGAGTTCGTTGTCGTATTCAATTCTCCATGTTATCGGGTCAAATGTCTTTTTGTCAGACAACAACTGCTTTCTCGTCTTGATACCATGCTTTAGTGCGATAGCATAGTCCATGCACACAAGGCAACTTGAGTTATCCTTGTACTTGCCACGAATCATTTCCATGCCCAAATCGCCAATCCACTCTCCGGACGTACCCGAAGAACTTATATAGACATTGATTGGTTCTTCAATCAAGTCTGCATAATCATCAAGAAGCCTGTAAGAAGCGGGCCTCGCAATCTGATAAGGTCTCGCAACGCTGTCGATAACTTCCTTCTTAGTTCTTCTGAATTCTTCAAGAACCAGTACGGAGCTTCTGTGTCCGACAGCTTGGTCACTTGCTTGTACAACAACAATTGAGCTTCCGTTATGGAAGTCAACTTCGATATTGTCGCTGTTTGTCTTAATCGTCTGTATCTCCTTTTGTAACATAGGAGACTGACGCATCAGTTCCTTCTTTATCTTCTCTGTTACTATCAATCCTGCCATTTTCTTGGTTGCAGAGCATATCACAATCTTTGTATTTGGATACAGAATACACTTCGCACATGTGAACACGGCAATCACCCAAGACTTTGCAGAAGCACGTGATGCAATCCACGCTATGTCACCATAGATGTTCAGCAAATACAGGCATATCACTTGATAAAGATGGAGTTTGATTCCAAGGTAATGCTCAACAAAGACTGGCAGATTCCTACGGTAAAACGTAACCCATTCAATCAGATGCTCGATATGATTCTGAACACTGAGCCACGAATTTGTAGGGAAATGGGATGACAATATTTTTTGATTCTTGTCAAGACTCGCCATCCAAGTTAAACTCCTTGTCACGTACCTTTGAACCAGTTACCCAATTCTTCAGAGGTCGGTAGATAAAGCGTTCACAGTATTCTCCGATGCCGAAGAAGTCTCTGTATTTCGATTTATCCCCATAGTATTCCGCAGGCGTGAATTCTTCGACTGCCGCCAGCCATTTTCCCAAGCAGTCATTTGACGTATCAACGTCTTCGGACACCTTTATCTGAGCAAAGCTTGCAATCTTTTGATACATGGCAAGCAAATCAGAATACGTTTTCGTGTCACCTCTTGACAAAGAACGTTTTGACTGTGTGTTTAGAACACACATATCCTTGATGTATTTGTCTTTTAGGAAATCGTCAACACGTTTTCCCTGTGTGAGCATAGCATAGTGAGAATCCATCTCCATGTATTCATCTTTTGTATACCCTGCTCCCCATTTTTCAACATCATTTTCCGTTATCTCTGTCGTTCCAGCCTCATTCATGTCACGAATGTCACGACCGCTCAATTCAATCTCGCCCTTATTCACGGCTTCTGCATCAAGCGTATCGTCAAAGCAATCATATTTTACTTGTACAAGGTTGCTTCTGCTGATGTACACACTCATCGGATTGTCTCTGATAGCTCCATTTAGTGTCATCTTGTACACTTCCGGAGACCAGTAAACATCAAACTTAAGGCAAAGCCTGTAAATAGCCGCCTCTTTATCACCCAATACTTCAAAATAATGGTCGTACAGTTCTTTCAGACAATAATCACAGATAGGAATATATCCATCATTTGCCTTGTACATGGGACTCCGCACCTTTCTGAAGTTCCCGCTTTGCTTTGTATATTCACGCCCACACCTTACGCATCGGCAACTAAGCTCCTTTTGAGGCTCTGGCTTCTTTGCCTTTGTAGAAGCGCTTCTCGTTGTCTGCTTCTTTCCAGTTCCAGCGGGTCTTCCCATTTATTTCACCCCTTTACGTTGAAAATGTATTTTCAATCTGATGCTGTTCGGACTCGCTTCCATCATGCTTATCAGCAATCTCTCTGGCAATCCGAATCTGTTCGTTGATGTATTCTTTGTTTGCTTCGTTGTAACATCGCCTTACAAGGTCAAAGATTTCATCATCATTCATCAGCACCGCCGCCTTTTTTGTTCCTTTTTGTTGAATCTTTTCTACACTTGATGCAAGCACGTTTTGGATTAACGTTTTTACTCGTCTGATAACAAGGATAGTCACACCCGATACACTTTTTCTTTGGTAGTTTACGATAAAATCCTCTGTTCATGCTTTCACCTCTGTATTGAAATATCGTACAAAGTACGCTGAGTGGACGCTGAGGGGTCGAACCTCTTAAATTCCCTAACGAAAACGCCCCATGCAAAGTACGCAAGTATATGCTATACGTACTCATAAACTCCTTCTACACTTGGTAGATGAGATAGAAAATACCCCAAAGGTATACCCTTTAGGGGCTAAAACGTTGTCGGGTCAGCCTTTCACTGCTCCACCACTACTGCATGGTTCAAGTGTCCATTTGTTGATATATTGGCAATACTGCCTTTTTTGTCGAGAAATACAACACCGATTACCCACCTAAACGGTAGCACATTATTGTCTTCGTGCATGTTTATCTTTCATCACGACAACGTATCAGCTCAAGTCAACATTGTACAAGCATTTTACAGCTTGATACTTATCAGATACGATAACAACTTGCTCCGGATTTCCAAACAGCCGCCTGTCAAATGCGTATCTGTCAGTGCCGCATACGCTTCCGCTCTGAACAACTTTCGTAAAACCGCAAGTAGTCATTTCGTTTGTATGTCTGTGGCCCATCAGAATACCATCGGGCTGTTCTCCAAGAAGTCTTGTCATATCATCGGTAACTTTTGACGGTACATCGTTATCGCCATGCACAGCAACCCATTTGTGACCGCACACTTCAAATGTTGCGATATAGTCGCACACATCATTTTTCATAACGGTCACAGAACTGTCGTTGCTGAAGGCGGTTTCGATATAGAACGGAACAAGAGAATCAAAATCCTCACCGCTCAGATGGTCTTCCTTGTTCGGAGACACACGTGAGTGGTTGCCCGATACAGAGCAAACGGTCACAAAAGTGAAGATTTCTCTCAACGCACGGATAAACTCAGTCAGATACACGCATACAAGCTTTACTTGCTGAATAGCGTTCACCGTATTTTCCAAACGAATCGATGTATGGATGATGCCCGAAATCAAATCACCGCCGAGAACAAGCGTACATACGTTCGCTTTGTGCGTATCTCTGATTTTCTTAATCTGAGTATAGTATTCGCACAGGCGTTCGTGCAGTACATTCTCATCATATGTATTCAAGTAGTTATCGATTCCAAGTCCAGCATGAACATCCGTCAAATGAATAATCAGTTCGTTATCAGTTGGGACTTCTTCCAAGAAACCATTCTTGGATACGGGTTTTGCCTCAGAAACAAATGTTTCTTTTACAAGCTCAAGGAACGTTTCTCTGCGAGCCTGTTCCCTCAAAAGCCTGCTCAATTCGTTACGTTCATCTCTGACCTTCGTCTTCTCCATATAAAGCTTCTGCTTTGCTTCATTGACCTCTCTGACGTAATCGCTTGAATCAGTGCGTGACGCAAACACGCCTGCGTCATAGAACATCTTGGCATATTGAAAACTCTTTCTCCATGCCGCTTCGCCTTTGTATTCTGATTCATCCTCGCACAGTTCATGGTTCAAAATATCAGCGATTTCCTGCCAGCTCTTGTCAGTCTCGCCGCTATCCTTTGCCATGCAAACACGCCACAGATATTCCATATCGTTCTCGCTCTGCGTTTTAACCAACGTGCCTATAAAGACCACCTCTCTTAACTCTGAAACAAATTGGTAAACATTTTACTCGTTTCGCTTCTAACATCATCGTCAAGCATGATGCACCCAATCACAGACTACGCCACGCTTTCTAAGCTTATTCAAGAACTTCATCGCTTCCGTGTTTTCTTCGCAATAATAGCGACCACGCTTACTTTTCTGTCTACAAGTCCTTTTAATGGCTACATCTGGGTATTTCTTTCTGATTTCATTGGCTTCTTTCTTGTTAACAATAATCATGCTTTATTTCCTCCAGCTTTGTTTTCGGGGACAGCTTACGGCGTTTCTTTGTAAATTCAGCCACTTATCCCTCATTGTGAATTTATGCAAAAAAGCCCGCAAACCGTTGAGTTTATTGCAATTGTATTACAAAACTATGTAACAACTCATTTTCGTGTATGTTTCAAAGCTTTGTTACTCAACGGTTGCGGGGATTTTCAGAAATTATTTGTAAAGTTCAGATTGTTACTCATTCATTACATCATAATGAACTCGTCCGTATGTTGCACGGTATTCTTTTCTGTATTTCGCTTGACAAGCATCACAACGCTTCTTTTTGTTGCTTTTGCTGTTTGCGTAGAACACATGACCGCAGTCGATACATACTCCACGGCGTACACCCTTCGGGGTATATGTAGAACATTTCTCACATTTGCATTGATTAGGTGCGTTTTTGATGATTCGTTTCCCACAAACCTCGCATTGAATACTCCCATACGGGATATTATGTCTAAGGTTTTCGTATACAATATCGCCAAAGCAGAACCAAAATGTACTCTTGTGTGCAACAGTGGTTCTCGTGAACATATCCTTAATGAGCATATCGCAGGCAACGCTGATATCTCCGGTCATCGCCTCAAGCTCACTTGTAATCTTGAGCCTTAAATATCCATAATCAACATCACCATCGTTTGTTGATGCGGAGATTTTACGGTACATGTTTCCGTCAAGCTCATAGAATCGTTCAACAACCGCCGTATCAATCTCTTGATGTTTGTTATTCATCATGTAACGATAGTCGAACTTACCAATATTCTTTGCGGAGAAACACATGCGTTTGTTCTCAACGATTCTCTCAAGCATATTAACTACGCTTCCGTTTGCAGGCTCGCACCCGTCCTCCGTCTTGTCCTTGGCGTATACAAAGAAGTGAGGAGTTTTCTTGCTCGTGTACTTTGAGATACGCTCTTTCATGTTTGCGGGTCTTTCGGGCTTATACAGTGTCTTGGCATAGTCAATAGTAAAATTATTCTCCATGCAGAGGATGCGGATAATATCAAGGTCAACATCGTCACTGTTCCAAATCTTGGTAATATTGTTGCTGACCGTTCCGATTTTTCCTCCAGTGTATGCGGCAACCATTCCGTTGTACAGCACTTCGTTCGTAATGATGGACGAACCCGCCTTTGCCATGTTGTAGTATAGCGGGACGATTCCCTCGCAGTGACGTTTCGCAATATCAACGAACTTCTTCATCGCCACGATAAGTCCCTTATCGCCGTCAACGTCAAACATCAGTATCTTAGAAATAAGGTCATGACAGCTCGTCACGATAGCTTTCGGAGGATACCATTTCCTCATCTCATCCGTCACAACGTTCTTGCGTACAGCGTGTTCCCTGTAAAGATGCGGTGACCTCAAGCAGTCAAGCTCGTCATAGTCCGCATACTCTTGGCAACTGACCTCTCCATCCATCAACAGGCCCTGCGGGTTTTCATCATGCAAGAACCAATACTGACATGCGGCATACGCATCGGGCAACAGGAACAAGTATTTGCCCTGTATTTCAAGTTTCCCAGCCCTGCCGTGTTTCACAAGTCTTGCCTTAATCTGCTTTAGTGTATTACGGCAATACTCATCCTCAAGAAGCTCGGGATACAAGCTGAGACACATCTGAAATGCGTTCTGACTACTGTTGTATTTCGTAGCACCGAACACCCTCAACATCGCCTGCCGTGATGAAGCAATCCCTTTGATTCTTTCGTTTGTAGTCTTGGCGATTTCTTCCATTTCCTCATACGTCATTTCATTGAGCGTCTGAAGCATCTGATAATTGATTTTCGCCTCGGGTATGAAGTCTTCTTCTTCATTACAGAACCCAGCCATACAATCAAGCGTGACAAACTTCTTCTGATAATCCTCCCAACTCTTGTAGTATTTCCACATTTTGAATTGAGATTTTGTAAAGATTACATCAATTCCCTCAGCAATAACATCATGTTCTTTGCCGTAAATATCCTTAATCAGACCGTGGTTCACAGTGGGGTCTTTCTCATTCGCTTCAAGAATGAATTTGTCAAACGGGAATACACCAAGCAAACCCTTTACCCACGGCAGGCGGCACATTTTGTTTTTCTTTCCTGTGCGAATCATGCCAAATCCGTCCGTATGAGTAATCGGCACATTCATCCACTTTCGTTCCGTGGTATAAGTCTTTTCATCAACAAAGTCCACAAGGCCAAAGACATCTGTCTCAAAGTCATCAATAACGATAGACTTCATAATGTCAAAATCTTCCCACGGAGCTGTTGCGCTGTTTGCAAGAGCAAGATATGCGATGAACTTGTTGGGGTTAACGCCGCCAAGCTCGTTGATATCATCCACAGATAGACCGCACATGATGGTAGGTTGATACTTGTACCATATATCTTCTCGGATAAACACAACCTTTTTTGTTCTGATTTGTCCTGCGGATGCGGCGAAAAATATGTATTTGTGTCCTTCCCACATGAAGCCATTAACCATGAGGTCTTTCAACACATCATAGTAAAAAACACGTACAACTACGATATCCTTATAAAGATTACCAGTAGTCATATTCAACGTTCTCGTAAGGACAGACTCAAATACAGAAATGATGTTCCCATCCACAATAGCGTCTTCACGGACGCTTCTCATTTCAGTATTCTCAGCGAATGACCGTCTGAGACTTTCTTTGAGTTCCGGTATCAGCGTGTTAATCTCTTTTCTTCTGTCGCCAATCTCTTTGATACGCTCTGCGTATTCATCTGCTTCATAAATCGGCTCGCCCTTCTTCACGTTATACAAGGCACGATACTGAGTTTCAAACTTTGCCCGTGTCAGTTCCCCATTATTCGCCTTGCTCACAATGGTAAGCTCCTTACGAATAAGGTTCTTTTCTCTCGACATGGCATCAATGCTATCAGAGATGGCTTTCTCTTTGTCTGTAAAAACAGACTTAGTTTCCAAACTGTACAGAAGAACTTGGTCTTTAAGTGCTTGCTTACTGCTACCTCTGCTCAATTCTTTCACCTCATTGAAAATGTATTTTCAACGGCACGAGTTTTACCCATGCCGTTGTTTCTCAAACTTTAAACGACTTGTGTTTAGTTTCTTCATAAAACTGTTCCATCGTCATATCGTTCACCTCACACATAATCTCCAACAGACCATCCGCTCAAGATTCCACACTTAATAAGCTTCTCCATCTCTTTATCAACACCGAGCTTAATCTCCTTTGCAAAATCAAAACTGGGGTCATACTCAAGAAAAGCTTGGTAATCGTAAGGTTGACCGAAATCTTCATCCAAGACATCAATCCACCAGTCACCATCTGGACAAATTCTGACATTGAATGTGATGTCTTCAGTGATGTACCTCTCCTTATACCACCCACCATCATTTGTCTTTCTGAATCCAGCCCTAATCATGTCATCTTTTGACAGGACATGAATCTTGATATTAGCATTGTTTCCGTGTTTAGTAACATTTACTGCGCTCATACTCTCACCTCAATCACAATAACTGTACCCGCAGAACGGACAAGAAGTAATCAGCGTCTTGCCAGCAAGCTCAACAGAGTATCCATAACGGTATTCATCTCCACATACTCTGTACGCACCAAATGTGTCTTTCCCGCAGTGTGGACAATTCTTGTTAGCAAAGAGCGGTAATCCGTTTTCATCGCAATACTTTTTCTGTGCTTCATAAGCGTCAACACTGTCATAACGCATACCGTTCATCTCAGTCATCATCCTGTTCCCCCGTCAAATTCATGTATGATTGTTGGCGTTGCTTCAGCCCCTCGTGGTAAACAAATTCGTCAATCATTTCAATATCCGAATTGACATCCTCATCCAAATGATTCCTGCAACCATCCGCAGTATCATCGCACATACCGAAATAGTAACAATCCTTACAACTGACTCTGCCCATTACTGCAACCGTCCCTTCTTTGCTTGCTCGCCATCAAAGCACGTTCTTTTCGCTTCTGCCGTTCTTCATCAGAGATATTCAACTGTTTCGGGGGAGAAATTTTAAACCACTCCCTCGGTATCTTCACATATAGGCATCCATCGTTTTCATCCGGTTCTCCGATTACTTCAACATCATTCGGATACTTTTCCATCAATGTTTTCATGCGCTTAATCCATTTGCGTTCGCTTGACGAAAAATAGGCAACCTTGCTATCCCCTTGGTAACTGCATCCTGTTTCAATAGTTTCTGTCATATTTTCCTCCTAAAACGGTAGTGGATACTCCACTGTATCTTCATCTGCTTTGATATCCCAATGAACTGTTTCCTTTTCACTGCTCAGTCTGAACCTCACCTCCATAATGCTTATCTGCCTTCCCATCTCAACACCTTTAGCCTCACCAAAGCTTTTTACAAGTGTCACATATTCATATGGTGTTAACCCCTCTAAATACTGCCAATGTTTTTCTTCTTGCTTACTAAGAACAGGCTCATCTACTATCCTTATCCTCGGATAAGCATCTTTTATTTTTGTACGGTAGTACAATTTATTGTCACGTGCCTCAGCCGTATACTCACGCACAGGGGAGAAGTAATCAGATGCTCTGTCTTTATCGTATATGAGCTTTTCGGGAAGGCCAGCAAATACTCTAATTCTATTCCAATCAACAACTATCATATTGCTGAACTCATCGCCGTATCCGATTATTCCCCTTTCTGTAAGCTCAGACCGAACATAGGATATGTTTCTGTATTTGATTCCAGTTTTTGTCTCTATGTATGATGTAGACGGTCTGAAACCACTTTTGCATGATGCGTAGAACCTCAGAAGAACAACCGCTCTTTTGCTTAACCCGATGTTGAGACAGGCATCTTTAAGCATCTGATTTGTTTTCTCGGGTTTATCCCTATGTATGATTATCGGAGGTTTCTTGCCGCTCGAAGCGTTGCCGCTCAACAGTATCACCATCCGTTGTGATAATATTTTATGTATTAATTACCAACGATAGCAAATTAATATTCATTCTTTTTTCTCGCCCTTTATACATCCGTTCTCGTGGTCAACGATAATGACATCTTCATAACCATCATTGTAGTATGCGCTCCGCTTTGTGCAATACCACGTGTCATTTTCATCGCCATTCATCGTAACATCCTCGAACTTTGCACAATACTTACATTCTCTGCATCTCACAGCATCTGTCCTTATTGCTGAATTAACACGCATATTCCACGAGATAACAGCATCTATGACTGTATCGTATGACTTGCACACGGGCTGTGCATCACATGACGGGTTGCTACACATAATACGGTATTTGCCATAATCGTCAATATCAACAACAGGCAAATCATCACCGCAGTACGGACAAGGCTTATAATCCGGAATCATCATTCATAACTCACCTCACAAATATTATCAACCCAATAGTTTCAGCAACGCTCACTAAACAGGCAAGAATTGCAGGAATTACCCCCACTTCAGACCACCGTATTGCCATATAAACGAACAACGCAATCTCAGCAAGCATAGCTATTCTGTAAATAATCTTAAGCATTTTTACTGACAACACCGCCCTCCTTAATCCATCAATTGTGCATAGCAATTATCGCAATTGATTTGTGCGATACATCTCCCACCTTCCTCATACTTACAGCCCGTGTTATAACAGATTGTGCTACCTTTGTCGTTAAACACGCACCCATCACAATACTGCGGGTCTTTTGATTCATAACCGTTGCAAGTCTTACACGGATGAGTTCTGTTTCCCATTCTGACACCCACAATCATGCACCCCTATTCCTTTGTTTTTCCATATGAGCAATAGTCATCCATTGAACACTGTGCTTGGTGCATATCACACCAAATAAAATTTCCCCTTCTCATACAATATCTGCAATCTCTACATCGTGTCATCACACCACTTTTTTTATTTGATATACCGTCCTCTATGGCTTTTGTAGATATGTTGTCAAGCATAATCTTCATTTCAATAAATGTTAGCAAAACGCCACTCCAATATTTTCTGTCTTCATCCGTCTTTGCTTCGGACATCAGTAGCTCACATTCTTGTTGTCTCCTTCGCAACTTTGTGCATAACTCATCAGCGTCTATCAACCTCATCCTGTTCACCTTCATTTTCGTTCACCGTCAGAGCAATATTCGTATGAAAACTTTGGGATACCGACTCCAAACGTATCAACATCTTTCATGCACGACATTCCTACGCCACTGTCGTATTTCCAATGTTTACACTTTGCACATCGTACAACTTCAACAGCATCAACGGTCTGAATCTTTTCGATTTCTGCATGGATTCCATCAGTGATTCTTTTCACGGTGTCAAGGTTGTAGCCAGTATCATCAAAAGAATCAACTACATGGATTACAGAGTCCATATTAATCAGCCTTTGTCGAGCCATCAGAATCACCTTCTTCGATTGTTTTCCATGCACAGGGAAACAGACTTCTCAGTCTACAAATAATACGATTGTCAGATAGCGGACAATCAACACACGAACGATGTTTATTACATTCATCCCGAAGTGTTTCAATGGCTCTGTTCAGTTCATCAATAGTTGTCGTTGAGCTTTCCATCAGAGTCACCACCCTTCTCGTCCATGTGCGCACCGCATGACGGGCAAAATCTTCCATTTACGGTGTATTCTCCGCTTCCACCAAGGTACTCTCCACAACGTGAACAGTTGCAAGCCGACAAAACTTTGCCATTTGTATCCAGACTAATGTGTTCTCCGCATAAGCCAACCCAATGCCCGTGTACAACAGGCACTGCATCAATCGCAGACGAAATACACTCTTTGTAAAGTCCACAATGGTCACGATTCCAAGGCGAACATCCTTCTTTTGGACAATTGAAACAAGGGTATTTGTCATCATCAATCAGCAATACCATCTGTCTGACCTCCCTTCCGTTCGCCGTCAGAACAATGATAATTCTCGCCACATGGCATATGATGTTTGTAACACCATATACAGGACGATTCTGCTATACCGTTTTTGCAGTCTTTGCACTTTACTTCTTTTTCCTGTCCACCGTCCTTCAACCCTTCATAAAATTCACAACGTTCGCACTGTTCAGTTGGCTCATCATTCCATTCTGATTTCTGATATCCAAGGCACTTGCCGTTATGCTTTTCTGCGTGTTCACACTTTTCACCATCCTGCTCACCATTCATCTTCAAAAACTTCTCACGGCATGATTTGCAAACAGGATTGATACTCGTTTCTTTTGTCTCAATACAAATTACTCTGACAAAGTAATTCGATTGCTCTGATAAAGGCTTTTCGCTCATGCACCCATAGCATTTGAAAGTCTTTTCATTCATCCTGCTCACCGCCCTTCCATTTTCTAATTGCTTCATTTACGGTGATTCCGTTTTTCAAAGCAATTGCCTTAATCTCGTCGAATACTTCTTGGAAACTCATCATTGATTCTGTGGATATTTGATATATATTACTAAAATTGATATCAAGCATTTTTTCAGCACAATCATTGTTGTGTAACTTATCCAGCTCAAAGAGCGTTTCTTTAAGTTCTTCTATTCTTTTCAATCTCATCCTGCTCTCCTTCATTCTCATCCATGTGCGCTCCACAATTCTCGCAGTATTTCGGCTTAAAAGAATAGGGTTCGTAACCACAAACAGAACACACCGTTTTCGTATCCCACTCAAAAGTCCAACCAGTTTCTTCGTCCACTTCATTCCCATATGGTGCATCCGGTGGGTCGAAGTTTTTATACGGTACGTTTTTCAAAAATCCATGCACAACAGGTACGGCATCAACAGACTCAACACCTTTTAGAACATTCAGAACATCCTCAAGGTCAAAATCAAAACCGTCCAAGCATCCATACAAATCCTCAACGAATCTACTTTCACTTATCAGTCTGTCTTTCATCCTGTTCACCTTCATTCTCGTACATCTTTGCTCCACATGCAGAGCAATACCGTGTTTGGTATCCACACGCTCCACAATTTGAACAAGAATATTTTCTGTACTCCCAATGGTCTTGTGGATTTCGGCAATCCCAATGCCCATGAACAACAGGCACGGCATCAACGGTAGGACATTCATCAATCACACGGTCTGTTTGGCTATAATCAATATACGGAATAAATTTCAACGCATATTTTGCGTAATCCGCTTCAATCAGCCTTTGTTCAGCCATTGGATTCACCGTCCTTCATCGCTTCCAGTTTTTCTTTTTCAAGATTTTCGGCTTCTTTTTTGTATCGCATTTCTTCTTGCTTATCGAGATGTCTCATCCATTTCTGTCCAAACTTTTCAGCCAATGTAATTCTCATCTTGCTCACCTTCATTTTCGTCCATCTTTGAACCACATAAGTAGCAGTACGGTGTTTCAAAGTAAAATAATGCTTTACATACAGAACATTCATTTTTCCATGCAGTATCATCATCCCGATGCTTCCAATGCCCGTGGACAACCGGAACAACATCAATTGCAGGCTGTCTTCGTACCATTTCCGAATAGCGTTCAAACTGCATCGTATCGGCCGATTTGTTTTCATCGCTTTCCATTTCCAGCAACAATCTTTTTCTGTCAATCATGTCAAACATAGAGTCGCCATCCTTTAATTTTGTTCACACCACGTCAAATGGAGTAAAGTCAGAATCAACGTCAATTGATAAAATGCCCCAATTGTCTTTGTTTTTAGTCACAAGATTTAATAGATTTTCATCGTAAATATACGTTTCAACCCAAATAGTCCCTCCGGACATAGAACCTCTTTGAAGTTCCATTCTCCACCAATGGAACTCACCCCATTTTTCAACAAAGCCTTTTATTAACGAGTAAGACGGGTCTCTATATTTCCACTTAATAACAATTCTTTTTCCTTCTTTTGACTCAATATAATATCCATCCCTATGCTTTACCATCATCAGAATCCACGTCCTTCCTTGAAAACAATAACAGGGATGCCGTTCTTCGGATGAAAATCGCAAAGCCAATATCCGTTTACACGTTCGCCATCTTCATTCGTTCCAAATCCGTAATACACATATCCGTATTCATGCGTTCTGATGGGATTTTCAAGCTCTGTTTTTGCTATTGCTTCTGCCTGTTTTTCTGAGTAATTATTTGCATTGAAAGCAAGCCATTCATCATCGTAATCCCAAACGAATTTGGAATAGTCAAACTTGCTCGCCATCTGAATCACCACCAATATCCTGTTTTTATCTTGTTTTCAAGACAATATAAGAAAAACGAGATAAACAAAAGCCATAAAGGAATCAGCACAAGCCACCATGAAGCATTTGTCGCACCTG
Organism: Ruminococcus sp.; assembly: GCA_045627145.1. GTDB lineage: Bacteria > Bacillota > Clostridia > Oscillospirales > Ruminococcaceae > Ruminococcus. The sequence continues at coordinate 88,602 of JAZQND010000121.1, forward strand.
CCACCTTCCATATGATTAACCCGACCTGTATTCCAATGATTGTTAGCACTACTTTTCACCGTCCTTCCGTTCGCCATCGTCAATCTCACTAACCGCCAACTTATATCTCTTGCCATGATAATCAAAAGCCATAGTTCCATTGTGTTCAACGCAGAATTGTGCGACAGCACTAAACGCCTCGTTCGTGACATCGGATTTATTGACCCATTTATCTTTATTTTTGTTGAGCGTTCCTGCGTAAATTCCGAATGCTCCGCATCCAACATGGTATTCAGCCATCATTTTTAACCCCTCTCAATGGAATCGTTACACTTAAATGCCAAACAAGCGACGGTCTGCTCGGGTCGGGAGATTCCTCAACCTCAATCTCATCCATAGCATATACGCCAATCTTTTCTGCGTCACTTGTTAGCGCATAATAAAGAGCATCTGCTTTGCACTCAGATTCAAAAAATTGAGTACCATCACTATATCCACCAGCTTGGATAGTATCATCGCAGTTGAAAATCGTAACAGAAGCATCAAACTTTTGTTCAAGCAATTTGCACAGCTCATCACGATATTCTTCTCCGATAAATACATCAATCAGAGTCTTGTAATGTGCCTTGATTTTCATTTCCCGCTCGTTCATGCAATCTTCTCCTTGCTTCATCAATTGCGTTCTGCAAACAATCAATGCTTCTGTCATACAGTTCAACAGCGACATAAGGATTTGGCTTATCTTTCTCCCTCGGAGGGGCAACACCGTCACTTGCATCGCACTCTCCACAGGCAAGCACAAGAAATGTCTTTGTTCTATCGTTGTTTTCACAAACACAGTAACGAATGTGTCCTTTAAACAGCGTTGGAATCATCAATTTCCAATCACGCCCTTTCTCCAAGCGAACAGTAGCTATCCCCATAAACAAGCTTTGGCCCATCATCCATGTTATGGTAGGATGTACACACAAGTGTTCCATCAAACACATTGTTTTTCTCGCAGTCTTTTCTACTTGGCTTCCTCGCATACTTACACTCTGCACACCTAACAACATGTACCAAGTCTTTATCGTCCCGAAAGCACTTAAAGCTGAATCCGTCACTTGATAAAGCTATCTCTGACGTTAGCCGATAAGGCTTAATAGTACCACAGTATTCACACCTATCACCATCAAACGGATGACCGCAATTAGGACAGTTCGTCATCAAAAATCATCCTTTCGTTAACTGCACCCTTATAAATGCCCTTTGCTGTCAGCATTTTCAGCGTTTCCACCTGTTTCTTGTTTGCATTACCGATGTAAAACGTAGTCCACACAGCGATAGAACCAGTCTGCATAAGCAACCATACCGTAAAATCAAGGTAGTATTCCGGAGGGCATCTTTTGCTAAGTTCATCACGGCTGATTCCATACTTTTCGCAGGCGAGCTTTATGGCAAGCTCTTGATGTGAAGGCACTGCGTACATCACCTTTCCATCAGCCGTAATCAACGCTTCAAGGTAATGCACATATTTCTCAGCGTGTTTATCAGCGTCAAACTCGCTGTATAAGTTGTACTCATCACTTTTTCGTACACCGTCAGCGCAAAACCAATCATTTGCCTGCACATGAGCATGGTTAAGTTCGCACTCGTTAAAGGCAACCACCCCTTCACGATTCACATAACAATGCTCACAATCTTCGCACCTAACAACTTCCACAGCATCCGCTGTTTGTTGTTTGTCAATTGCGCTGAGAACGCCAAGCGTATCCCACTCGCTCAACCAACTACCAGAAATAGAGTCAACATATTGCTTCAGCTTATTTGCGTCAATTAGTCTTTGTTCAGCCATTGGATTCACCGTCCTTTATTTTTCCCAATCCATCGGAATGCTTTCTCTTTACAACTTGTAAATCAGTCTCGTTCCGTTGTTGAATTTAACCGTAACACAATGCGGGTAATTTTCTCCGCTCGAATATTGTGCGTATTCGACACCACATACCCCAGCATGACCTTCCTCACACTTAACGCAATCGGCCTTGTTTTCATGCACTGTCCCGCATATATCGCACTTCCATCGATTCAGTTCAGTCATCGGAATCACCACCTTTTTCCATAAACCGTTCGCACAGTTCTTTTCTGCACCTTTCGCACAGTACAACCGAAGTACCGCAGTTTGATTCATTCCCACGGAATATGGTTTCGAGTAGGTTGTCTTTTGAATAACATACGTTGCACTCCTGCCAACTTTGTGCCGTATTCACCCATATCATCCTCACAACCCCCAATCAATCACACACAGGATGTGGTCATACTTCGTCCAATCCCTCCACCCAGCTCTGCGTGGTTGCGTAACATCTCCCGATATGTTGAAATCCAAAGCGTCTGTCTGTATAACCCCCCAAATTGTCGTACACCATTCATCTGTTCTATACAGTACCTTTACTTTATCTCCACGGACGCACTCCCATGCGGCCCTTCCACCGATAGATTCGGTTGCTGTAACAGGTTTAACAACAGTAGCAATCAATCCGCACTCTTTCGGTTCATTTGCCACAACAAAACCTTCGTGTATCCATCCCGTTGGATGTTCCGGAAGATAGAGCGCAATACACTCCAGCCACTTTCCACTCCTGTTGCCCGTCAAATAAATTTCAGCTCCGCATGGTGGGTTGTTATCCCACAACCTCTTATACTCATATGGTTGCGCTCCAGCACTTTTCTGAATCAGCACATTATCGCACTGCCTCCGAAGAACCCATGCATTTTGTCCATCGGCGTTCTCCGCAACTGCATATGCCGCACAAATAAGCATCATGACAGCAGTCGCCACGGCAACAAGCTTTTTCCCCATAGCGTTCAGCTCCTTACTCTCCCAAATCAATAATGTCAATCTCATCGTCAAGATAACCCTGCATTATGTAGCCCCGTGATGTATATGCCCACCCATCAATGCTGATAGCAGAAGCGTACACAGTAACCCTCTCTCCCTTTTTGAGTGTCCCAGTAAGCTTCCCGTTGATACGATTGCGAATCCTCACGGTCTTGTACCCGACAGCATCGTATTCCTCAACAATCACTGGACTGTCAGAGATGTATCCTTTATGAATCCAGCCATCAGACGCTTCCATACCAAGCTCAACGGCGTGTAGCCATTCGCCATTCTGTTTACCGTCAAGCACGATTCCCTCGCCGCATTCGAGGTATCCAATAATTGACGCATTTTTACTCGGCAAAAATCTTGCGTTGACACGTGTGTTAGGATTGCACAGTACCCATGCGTTTGCATTTGACGCACAGGACGGCACAACTGCAACCGCAACAAGTACCGCAAGCAATACACTTGCAACAATGCATTTACAACTCAGTTTCATCTTCACTTTCCTCCACTTCTTCATCCATAATCGCCCCACAGCAAGAGCAGTAATCTGTCTCATCTTTCGACCAACAGCCGCAAGCAGAGCATTTGTAGTTTGACACAAGCAACTTGCCAATAAATTCCTCATAAACCTCACCCGCATAAGGCACTTCAGTCCAGTGAGCATGAACAACTTGCTTTGCGTCAACAGTAGGTTGCTCCAGTATTGCCTCAATAATACCTTCAGTAAACGTAAACTTGCTAAACGCTCTGTTTGACAATGAGTCTACATAAGCTATAAGTTTGTTTGCATCTATCAGTCTCATTGAAACACCTCGACACAAATGTAACCATCACACACACTTGCGGCTGTATGTACTTCTCTATCGAGAATTTTTTCTTTCAGATTCATATATAATGCATACCCATTTCCGCTGATAAAGTAGTTATTATCAAAATGAATTTTGAACAATGTATCAGTCGCAAACGTGGAGATAAGTTCGCCTAAAGTCACAATAAACACCTCCGATTAGTAACTGTACGGACACGTGTAACATTGAAAATCACTACAATGTTCACACGGGTTTCGTTTCTTTTCCTCATGATTGACCGATACTTCAACCGTAGGCTGTTCACCAATCATTACAGAAAACAGAGCAATACATCCGTTGTATGAAACAAGAACGTCTTTATCGGGGCAAGTTTTCGGCAAAGCACTGAGCAATCTGTTGGCATCAATCAGACGAATTTTATCAGCCATCAAAACACCCCCAAGTTACGTTACCCTGCTTGTACTCGCAACCTTGCACAGCGTTCAAGTTCATCTTTAGTCCACAGCTCGGGCAGTATGTAATTCCGCTGAACCGTCTGTAATTAGCATCCCTTCTCAGCGGCATATTCATGTTGATTGTTTTACAATCCGAACACACATAACCACCCATCTTATCTGTCAGCGCATGGTCATCCCACACCCAAGTGGGTTGATTTGATTCATCGCCAGTCATGTGTTTCTCTGTGTGCAACCTTTTCCATTCATCAAAGGTTTCCGGTACATACACATCTTTGTTCACACTATCACCTCATTGAAAATGTATTTTCAACACTTTCCGATGTCATTTGTTTGCTTTGTTACTCATTCGTATCGCATAAAGTCTTTCCCGTAGATGGCGTTGCACTCATCGAACACCTTCTTCATTCCAAGACCTTCTTTACTGGGAATCCAAATCTTCTTGGGATTCCAGTTCAACCAGCCTCCGTCATACTTTGGAGCAAAGGGGTCGTAAGCAGGATTGTCAACATACTGACCGCCGCCCAAGCAATACTCGTACTGCTTCGGGTGAGTCTCAGCAAGTCTCTGAAAACGGGTCTTGTTGTCCTTGTCCTCAAGGTGAAACCCGAACCCGCAGAACATGCAACCCGTTCTCTGACAACCCGTACACATCAGCTTGTTCTGACACTGCCACTTCTTCGGCACAAACGGGAAGCCGTACTTATCGAGCGCAACGATGCCGCCATACACACTTGCAATCTCAAGGTCATTCTGGAAGATGTACATCAGCACATCCTGTTCGCTCCAGAATGACATAGGCTGTGATGTAATCTTGCTCCCGTCAAAGGCGTTGCACCCATGCCTAATCCATGCCTGCTCACGCAACCTTGATTCCGTTGCCATCGTTCCAATGAACGGATACCGATGTGATTCGTGTAAATATCTGCTCATCGGTTGCTTTTTCATCACTTGACAGCAGTAATGCGAAATCATGAAGTCTGTCTCTTGGGAGAGCGGAAGCCATTTTTCCTTGTTGTAAATCGACTTCTTTACCTCGCTCGCCTGCTCTGCCCCACAACAGCTCCGAAGAAGCTCCACCGTTGACTTGTCCCCAAGAAGCTGTCGCCTCTTGTATGACTGCCCTGTGACTGCGTAACGTCCGTCCGACCCATCAGCATGATTCGCCGCTGATTCTGAGCGGGAGTCATCGTCAGTTCGCTGTCCGCAGAGTTCAACCCGTTTCCTAACGGATGTCTTTGAGTACCCCCCCCCCGATTTTTTTGGAAGGCGTTGATTTATCTACGTTTGAGACGTTTTTGATGCGTCTTGCATAATAGATTGCCTCAGCGTTTTCCTTGCTGATAATGGGGTATCCATATGTAGAAATGACTTCGGGGAAGCTCATCTTCGGTCTGATGAACGTTGCTCCCATCTTTCTTGCGAACTGCTGAACTTCCGGATATTCAAGCCCAGTGTTACTGAACACAAGCGGCACTTCCGGATACATCTCATGAACGATGTGGGCAAGAACCGTGCTGTCCTTCCCGCCGCTGAACGAGACGTAAACATCTCCACCAAAGTGTTCGTACCATTCCTTAATCCGTTGCTTTGTCAAAATCACCTTTGCCTCAAGAGGTAATGATTGTAATTGTCTCAATACTGCTTTATCGGGCATATGTTTCTCCTTTCACCGTTATCATGTTGATATTTGTTATTTTTGTTACCAACAAAGCTATTGAAAATGTATTTTCAATCTAACGGTCGTACTCCGTCCTGTTTGTTTACTCATCAGACATCATTCCAATCTTCCGCTCCAATACTGAGCCGCCGTATTTCTTATACAAGTCTCAGTAAAGGTTAGGTTGGTTTTTCTTTTATATCCATACAACTTGTCGTACTCTCCGTGAATCTTCCAATGAAGACTCAACAGCCAATTGGGCTTGAAGTGCGGGCATCCGTAACAGCTATTTTTGATGCTTCCATCGTACCCGCAACTAACCTTGCCCTTACCGTACTTTCCGAAGAACTTACAGTGTCTTGTGTTCAACATTGTCATCGTCTCCCCTTTCGTCCAGCAAGCGCAATACCGATTGGATACATAATCGCTTCAACCAACACGACCGTACCGATAAAGTGCCAAATGTCTTGGAAGATGAATTGCAATACTTCCATCATCTTTCTCCCTCCGTTATCCTTCTATGGTAGATACTTCTCAGATTAGCCATTTAACGCAAAATTTGACTTGCAACATATTATGTGTTACAACTCAAACCACTTGTTATTATTCATTTCTGATTACTTATGTATCAATTACCATGTTAACTTTGCATTTCTGCTTAGTTATGTTTCCGTTCTTAGGGTATGTATCTTTGTTTTGTTACCAATGTATGCAGTTGTCAAGGTTCATATTGTTGCGTCAGCTCCGTCACACAACAGACGTTATATCATCGCACCCATTGGGTGTTCTGATATACTATTCTGATGGGCAGTATCCGTAAGAAAAGCCTCAGCTTTGCCACGGACTTACTCACCAGTTTCAGAATCAAGCACACGCACGAGTTCAAGCGTGACCATGACATTGTTCCCGTCAATGATTCGTAACTTCTCTAAAACATCCTTGCCGCAGTAGCTGTCATGCTCAATAGTAACACAGGCATTGTCAAGAATTATGCTCTGACCGTTAACATCAAGCCTGTACTTAACCTTAGCCATCATCTTCGTCCTCCAACTCAAACTCGTACTTAATCTTAAGGTCTTTTACGGCGGTCTTGCCAAGCACGAAGGCTGACACCCCTTCACGCAGGGAGAGAAGCCTGCTCTTAGTCAAGTCCATGTACTGTAATGTAACATCCATACTCGAATGTCTCGCAAGAATCTGACAGTCCGTCATGACCGTGGTAGAACCACGGAGCTTGCTCGTAGAACCAACGGTGTTCGCAATATTGAGGAATGTCTTTCTCATGGTATGAGAACCAACGTGTTCCTGTAAACCACACGCCTTAGCGGCAGTTGTCATAATGCGATAGCCTTGGGATTCATCAAGCCTGTACTCGCCCTCAGAGTTCTTCTTCCTGCTCTTGAACAAGTAGTCATCTGGGCTGACCTTCCAACCGATAACATCCATATAGGTCGTAATAGCCCGCTTGACAGCCTCCGTGATGATGACCTCATCAATCTTGCTAACCGTCCGCTTCCCCGTCTTCATCTCATAGATGTCAATAACCCTCTTAAATGTATGAGACTCAACATCCATGACATCCTTAACCTTCAGACGCACAAGGTCTGAGATACGGAAACCCGTACAAAGACCAGTGATAAACAGGGCATTATCTCTGTACTTGCCATTAAGGATGAACCAATCGGACATGGCCTTAATCTCATAGTAAGAGGTAAGCGGCTCTGCCGCCTTCGTCTGAGAGCGGGAAAGAAGGTTCTTCGGGAGTTCAGTACAGGTACGTGGCTTAAACTGAAGAACCTTTCCGCTGTAAACCCCCACGGGGGTGGATACCATAGCAACCTCACTCATCATTCAAAACCTCCCTCGGTAACTTTCATCGTATTCATTATATCACTTGTATAGGGACAATGCAAGCTTTTATTACTGATAAATCGAAGAAAATATAGAAAAATCAATACGTAAAGGAGGGTTTAATGCAAGATATGAATAAATACCCACCAACAATCATAGAGAAGCCTTCCTATTATATATATTATATATACAGTATAGAAATATCATTTTACCGAAGCTTGCCGCCGAGAATAGTTAGCTGACTTGTTCTGAGGTAAAATGTATATACAGTATATATAGAGAGGGTAAACACTTTAGTTATTATGTATCCAAATTTGTGATGGCGAAGTGGCTGGAAGCATTGAGAAATAAGGGGGAGAGATTTTTGGGGACACGATAGAGACAAGCTACTTCACACTGAAACCGATTTTTTGCCCCCTTTGCAGATGTAAACCCCGCCCCCCCTGCCCGATGAAGGCCCGCCGCCGCCGTCAATGCATGAAAACGGGTCAAGTCATGCATTTGGTGCGGGGGTATATCTCGGCGGTTTCCGCTGTCAGCAGACGGTCAGCCCCGCCGCCGTGGGTCAGCAGACGGTCAGCGGGTCACGGTCTCCCCGTGGGCGGCTTCCGTGCTGTTCTGCTGTCGGGCTTTGGCTGATGCAGGCGGGCGGCGGTTTCCCGCTGTTCCCCTTTCTCCCTTCCCTCCCTTCCTTTCTTTCCCTTCCCCTTTTCTCCCTTTCTCCTTTCCATTCCCTCCCGCTGTTCCCCGTCTCGGTCTGCTGACAGCTTGCCCGCCTCCGGTCTGATGCTCTGTCTATACGGGCTTTTCTGCCCTCGTGGGTATGGCGGGCGTGATGCTTTGGGCGGCTTGTCTTGTCTGATGCCCGCCCGCTGTTTGTGTCTCTGTCTCCGGTCGTGGGGCTTCCTGTGTTGGTGGGTATGGCGGGCAGGGTCTGAGGCTGTGACGGTTGGCGGCTGATGGTCTGAGATGATGCCGCCGCCGTGGGTCGTTTTGACAGCTTTAAAGCCCGTCAATGATAGTATTTCGGCGGGGTTGGGGGGTTAGTGGGGGAGGGTCTCCCGCCCCCTGTTATTATGTATCCAAATTTGGCTTTTATCGTGCCCGCTATGCCTTACTGGTCAAGGCTTTGGGGGCTTTCGGGTCTGATACGGGCTTATTCTTCAAGGCTTCCCGCTCTCGTGGGTATGGCGGCGGGGGCTGTTTGGCTGTGTCAGATGGTCAAGGCGGCGGGGCTGTTCCGGTCTTGGTGTCCTGTCATGGTCTGAGCGTTTGCCCGTGTGCATGGTGCGGCGGCTGAGGCTCTGAGGCGTTCCCCGCTGTTTCTGCGGTTTTGCCTTGTGTGCTGTCTCTGCTCGGGCTGTGGTCGTTTTTGATTCCGTGCGGGTCTCGGCTGATTGTGGCGGGCTTCTGTGGGTCGTGTTTTTCTGTGCAGACGGGCGGCGGTTTCCCGCTGTCAGCGGCGGGTCTCGCTTGGTGTCCTGTCGTGCCTTCGGCGGCTTACTCCCGCCGTTCATCCGTTCCCGCCGTGGGTCGTTTGCCTCCGGTCTGCTTTCCCGCCTCGCCTGCTCTGCTCCCGTTCGGGTCTGCTTCCGTGGGTCGTGGGTCAGTTTCTGCCCGTCGTGGGTCGTGGGTCTGCTTTCGGGCTTGTTCTGTTCCTGTTCTGCCTGTCTTTGGGCGTTGGGTCTGAGATGATGCCCGCCGTCGTGGGTCTGCTTCCGTTGGTCGTGGGTCAGTTTCTGCCCGCCGTTGGTCGTGGGTCTGGTCGGCTTTCGCCGTGGTTCTTTGGGGCGTTGAAAATACATTTTCAATTTTCCGGTGATGACGGGAGGCGGGCGGGGCTTCCGAAACCCGTACATTATCACGCCTCAGCTCTGTTATCGTTCGGATTTTATTTGTTACGGTTGCATTATGGAATTATTGCAATTATACCATTGTAATTATTGCGGATTTTTATCTCATTTGTTACATTTTTATTTCAATTTGTGCGTTTTTGTAACACGGCTGAGGCTCTGAGAGGCGTTTTTGATGGGGTTAATGGAGGATTGTCAAGCCCCCCTTTTCTGCATAAACTTGCACGTTCTCACGGGCTTCTACACACAAGCCTTATATATCAACGGTTTGCGGGCTGTTCATGTCTGCATATTATGCATGAAATCGGGCTGTTTTTATACATTTATACATCCGATAGTCAAAAATGTCTAAAATAACCCCTTTTTTGTGGGTCTATTGCGGGCAACGTTGGAAATATGTTACAATTCTTTTAAGGACAATTATTGTATTGTCAACGGCTGTTTTTGTCCGTTGCGGGCGGGGCTTCTGTTCCCGTTGCCTGCTTCCCTGCCTGCCGTTTGCCCGTTCCTGTATTCCTGCTTTCGTGCCTGTTTGGCAGGCTTTCCCGCCTGCTGTATGTTCCTTGTGTTCCCGCTGTTATCGGGCTTTGTGGTGCTTCTGATGGCGTTTTGTATGTGTTATTTCCTATTATATATGTGTTTCTATACGGGCTTGTTTAGCTGTCCTGCTTCCCTGTATTTCTTGTAAAATTTCCCTGTTTTATCTTCATTTAATAGTTGACATTATAACCATAATTTGATAGAATAACCATAGTGAAAACGGCGACGGGCTGAAGGCAACCGTTGAAACGCTCCCCCGCTTATGTCGGCGGGCGGGAATCCCCCGTAAAAGCTCCCGTTCCTTGATAACTGTATAGGCTAAGAAAAAACCCCGTTGGTACTATCCCCCCGCTGTAAACGCTGTGAAGCATGTACAGAGACAGCCCGCCAAAGCAGGAATCAAGATACTTTGTGGCTGACTGATAGGCACGACGGCGGGGCGTAAAAAGCGACAACTCCCGCCCCGTGTAGAGGCTGACAACAAAGCACGGGCAACGGGCGTTAACCCCTTCGGGGGTTGTTATCAGTAACCGAAAGCCAAAATATCAACGGTTATTGATAACAGCCCACGGGCTGAAAATTTAATATGGAGGTTCAAACCATGAAACAAGATGAAATTAAAAACATTATCCCCAACTGTATCCCCTTGGCCCACGTTGTAAAGGTATACGTTCCTTCCACGGTATACAACAAAGAAATTGATTCTTCTGTATACGTTGCCCGTTTCGGCGGGCTTCTTTCTGACCTGTTCGGCGGGGCAACGGTTACCGATTCCGTCGGTTACTACAAAGCCATATCCGGCGAGCTGATTTGTGAAACCGTTCACATCGTTTATGCATTTGCTGAAAGCCTTACGGCTGAAAGCTTGAAAGCTGTTATTGATGCTGTCAACGATATGAAAAATGAGCTTCAGCAAGAATGTGTTTCTGTTGAAATTGACAACAAACTTTATTTCATTTGACAGTAATAAAAGCACCAAACAGCCCCGCAACAATGTTTAATATGTAATACTGAAAGCCCCCGTTGGGGGCTTTTACTATTGCATATTGAAAATACATTTTCAATAATGCAAAAAATAATTATATGGAGGTTTCCCAAAATGAAAAACTCTGTCAATGCTTCCCCCGTTTCCCTGTTTTCTGTTGTCTTTGCCCGTGACGGTATCACATCCGTCAACTTGTATCGTGGCGGGGTTGAAAATGTGAAAGCCGCCGCCGCCGCTCATGCTGAAAAGCATGGTTATACTTATTCCATCAACGAAATCGATGAAGCCGCCGCCGCCGTAAACATCGATAAGGGTATGCCCGTTGTCGATGTCCCCGCTGATGAAGCCCCCGCCGCCGC